>JBLHTV010000041.1:0-12890 GCA_047627755.1 Lentimonas sp.
AGTCTGGTAGCGCACTTCGCTGGGGGTGAAGGGGTCGCAGGTTCAAATCCTGTCGGCCCGACCATGAAAAAACAAACCGCCACTTGTTGGTGGTTTTTTTATGGGCGCACGGCCGCCAGCGGTTTGGAACTGCGAACCAGCAGGTTTCACGAAGTATTTTAGCAACGCACGTTGCGCCTCGAAAATACGTAGAGGGCGAAGCAATCCTGTCGGCCCGACCATGAAAAAACAAATTGGCGCTTGTTGGCGGTTTGTTTTATGAGCCCACGGTCGACTAAAAATACACGATCAGTGCATTACGCCAAACGGTATCATTCTTTTCGTTCCCGTCGCCGACATCGTTGTCGTAATTTTGGTTATACGAAAACTCGAAGCCGAGTAAGTCCGTCAACCGGATGCGTATCGCCGCAGTCAAAACATAACTGTAGCGCTCGGTGTCATCCGGCTCCCAATAATAATTGAATTTCTGAACAAAGGAGGTGCGGGTAAACGGCTTCCACGTGAATTCCTCGAATACATTGAGCACCTGATTCACGCCATTACGCGTGTCATCACTATTGGTCAGATACTCTTCCAACCCGCCACTAGCACCAAACAACAGCTCAAATTGATTCGACGGCTTTACCTTGTAGCCAACTCCCACCAGCTCTTGAATCTCACGGTCAATCCCTTTGACTTGGTCCACACGAGTGGACAGTGAATTTTGAATAAACCAATTGTCACCCGCGAACGAACGGCGATAGATAAACGCGCCATCATAGCGATCGGTTGACTTGTACGTATCTCCATTTGCACGCTCTGTTTCGCGATAGGTATAGGAGCCGGTAAAACGATAAAAGTTCGGGTCGCCCTTCTGCTTAATTTCTAATTTTCCGCGTAACGCAGTTTCAGTCCATTGTTTATCCCCAGAACTGATGTTCACGCCCATACGGACATCACCGCTCCACGCCTTAGGTGCCTTAAATGCGAAGAGCTTGTCGACCAAGGGTTGCTCTTCTTCTAGTATTTGCTCCACCTCAGTCATCTTCTCTGCAATCGCGACTTGATTACTGACTTGCTTCAGTGCCGCCTTACTCGAATCCGTTTTAGCCGCACTGGCTAACTTCGCCGCTGGTATTACCTGCGGTTCGATTTTTACGATCTGCGCCCGCTGAATCGTCATCTCGCCGAGTAAATTCGACTTCAGGACCACCACTTGATCATTCGACTGCGACAACACTTCGCCCACCAATCGCTCACCGCTACTCAGGGACACGACTTGGGGCGCCGCCAACAGCGAGCCGCTCAGCAATGCCGCTAAGAGGCCAAGCACTCCGCAGCAGCGCAATGCAAGACTGGATAAGAAGGGACAAAATGATATGCTGTTAATCATGGATACGAGCTGACGAGATTCTGAAAAAATAATTCTATTCTATAAAAAGGGGGGACTGCTTGATCAGATCGCTGTTTCGGTAAAACGTTGCTCACGAATCACGGTAACCTCAATCGCGCCTGGATAATTCAATTCCTCTTCAATCCGCACACGAATCAGCAGGGCGATTTTACGCGCCTCATCCTCGGTCACCTTCAGTGGTTCGACGATCACGCGCACCTCGCGGCCTGCCTGGATCGCATACGCATCGGAAACGCCGTCTTGCTGTTTGGCAATATCTTCAATGCTGCGCACACGTTGAATGAAGCCATCGATCGATGACGCACGGGCTCCAGGGCGCACCGCAGATAGCGAATCCGCCACCATCACCAAGCCCGCATAGGCACTCTCGGCGGGCACTTCCTTGTGGTGCGCTGCCGCCGCATTCACAACGCGCGGGTCCTCACCGTGCTGTTTAATGATATCCGCGCCGACAGCCGCATGGCTGCCCTCATACTCCTCATCCACAGCCTTACCTAGGTCGTGAAACAGCCCGGCACGCTTGGCGATGACTGGATCTAAGCCGATCTCCGCTGCAATCAGAGCGCACAAATTGGCGACTTCAATGGAATGCGCCAAAGTGTTCTGATTATTCGAAAGACGATAGTGCAGCTTGCCGAGCAGTGCCACCACATAGGGATGCACATCGTTGAGGCGTAGTTTACGTACAGCTGCTTCACCCAGATCGATCACATTGGCATTCATTGCCTCCTCTGCCTTCTCGACTTCCTCTTCGATGCTGGCGGGGTGAATACGACCGTCGCGCAGCAATGCGTCCAAGGCAATACGAGCGATCTCGCGCCGCACCGGATCAAAGCATGAAATGAGCACCGAGTCTGGCGTTTCATCAATCATCAGTGTCGTGCCAGTGGCATGCTCAAAGGTGCGGATATTACGCCCTTCACGGCCAATGATGCGGCCCTTCATTTCCTCACTCGGCAGCGCCACCACCGTCGCAGTCGCATCATTCATCGGCTGACTGGTAATGCGCTGCATCGCAGCCAACAAAATACGCCGACTCTCCTCAGCCGTCTCTGTATCCGAGCGCTTCAATAAATTGTGCCGCAACTCACGAATCTCTTTTTCGCATTCGCGCTCAGTCGCAGTGATTAAAAACTTACGCGCTTCGACTTGATCCATTTGCGAAATCTGATGCAGCTTCAGACGATACAGTCGCCGAGTCTTCTCAGCCTCATGCTCTGAATCCTCCAAGCCGCGCTTATCTCGGACTAATTCTTGATCACGCTCATCCAGTTTCTTTGAGTCTTCCGCGTAGCGGTCACTGCTACGTGCGAGCGAGCGCGCGCGCGAATCGAGCTCCTCATTGCGTAAGGCAATACTGCGATCAAGCTCCGCCGCTCGATTCTTAAAATCCAATTCGAGTACCGACTTCTCTTCGCGTAGCTTCAACTGAGCTTCACGTGCTTCGACATCGAACTTCAAGCGCTGCGCATCTTCACGCCGCACAAACCGCCGAGCAATCAATAACCAGCAACCCGCCATTCCCGCAAGAATGCCGCATACTAACCCCACTATTTGGTCAAATTCCATTTTTTCTGATACAGACTGGCATTCGGCTGGGACAAACCGAACGCTGCGAGCGTCTGCCGCCCGAGTCTTTGGGGTAAAGACTATTAAACTGGTATATGGTTGATATTCGGCTCGTTCTGCAATTTCAAGGTAAACTTTCTTGAACCTGAGAAAACCATCACTTACGCTGACTAAACCAGCGTAGCACTCCTGCGCAATCACGGCTATTGAGAACCTGCTCTTTCTCCAGCCAACCTTTACGAGCGATATTCACCCCAGCATCAAAGAAGCTCAGGCCCTCCATGCTGTGGGCATCCGGATTGATCGAACACATCAACCCACGCTCCGCGGCTCGACGCCAAAGCCGCCAGTCCATGTCGAGACGGCGTGGACTGGCATTGATCTCAATGATCACACGATTAGCTATCGCGGCGTCGATCACTTTGGATAAATCGATCTTATAAGGCTCACGGCGCAGTAGGATGCGTCCCGTCGGGTGGCCCAGCATAGTCGTCGCCGGATGCTCAATTGCACGAATCACGCGCGCCGTCATTTCCTCCTCCGACTGACTGAATGAAGAGTGCACCGACATCACCGCATAATCGAGCGCATCTAGCGTACTCTCCTCAAGATCCAACGAACCGTCGGGTAAGATATCACACTCAATGCCGGAAAAGACATGCACTGCCGATGCGCCAGATTCATTAAACGCGCGGATGCTCTCGATCATCCGCAACACGCGCGCATCATCTAAACCATTAGCTTGATAACTCGCCTTCGAGTGGTCCGCCAAGCCTAGGTAATCCCAGCCGAGCGCCTCTGCGGCAGCTGCCATCTCTTCGATCGTGCCGCGACCATCTGAGGCAATGGTATGGTTATGAAACACACCGCGAATATCAGCCGACGTGACTAAATTCGGCAGCTTCTGTGCCTCCGCAGCCTCGATCTCACCCAGCCCCTCGCGTAGCTCGGGAGGGATTTCTGCAAGCCCAAGAAATTCAAATAGTCCCTTCTCCGTGTTGATTGAATCTGGTATGTCAGGTTTCAGATCTCCCTCCTCACCCTTCTTCGCCAACCCCCACTCACTTAAACTATAGCCACGTGCCAACGCGCGTTGACGCAGCGCCACATTATGATCCTTCGAGCCGGTAAAATGATGCAGGGCAAAGGCAAACTGCTCGGCCGGCACCACCCGTAGGTCCGCCTGCAAGCCCCCCTCGAAGCGCACACTCGATTTCGTGGCCCCATGCGCGGTCACCTCAGCGACGGCGGGCTGCGTCACAAACCAATCCATCACCGGCTGCGGATCGGCCGAAGCCACAATAAAATCCAAATCGCCAACCGTCTCCCGCAAGCGCCGCAAACTCCCCGCCACCTCAGCCCGTTCAGTCTGAGGCAATTCACGCAGACCTTCGAGAATCGGCAGCGCCACCTCACGAGCGGTCCACCAATGGTGCCGCTTCGCATAGGCCGCACGATTAGCGATCCCCGTCAAAATCTTCTCAGCCGACTTTTTACCAAATCCTTTGAGCGCCTCAACTTCACCCGACTCACAAGCCGCCTGCAATGCATCGATCGATTCCACGCCGATCGCATCGTGTAGTTTCTTAACCTTTTTGCCGCCTAATCCCGGAATCTCAAGCATCTCGATCAAGCCTGGCGCCACTGAGCCGCGCAGTTCAGTATAATAAGCCAACTCACCCGTGGCGTGCAGTGTTTCAATTTTTTCGACGAGCGCCGCGCCGATGCCTTTCACCGCACTCAATTGCCCAGCTTCGATCAAATCACCAAGGTCGGCCTCCATCGTCTCTAGCACTCGCGCACCAGTCGAATAGGCCCGAATTTTAAACGGGTTTTCCCCTTTGAGTTCGAGAAGGACGGCAATGTCCTCCAACACGTCAACGATATCCGCTTTATTCATATCCAACTAAGCTGCCCCCTCTGGCCGAAAATGCAATGCTCGCTCGCACTAGGCTTCCAGGTTTCACACACTCTTATCGATTAGCCGCTGCATCACTTCACGATCCACCTTGCCGCGTTCATCCAGCGGTAAAGTCGGCACCTGAATCATCTGCTTCGGCATCTTATAATTGGCCAAGTCCGCTCGCAGCTCCTCTTCCCATTTGCCCTCATGCTCCTCGGCCACGGACGGGACATAAAAAGCAACCAGCTTCTGCCCCCACTCAGAGTCGGGCCAACCGATCACCAACACCTGCTCCACTGCACCTGTAGCGATAATCGTCCGCTCCACCTCTTGCGGATCGATCTTTTCACCACCGCTTACAATTAAACGATCACTGCGCCCCACGATATGAATCCGTCCATGCGAATCGAAATAGCCTTCATCGTCGCTCAAATAGCCTAGCTTTGAGACGCCCCGAGCGCGGCCGTGGTAGCCCTTAAACATTGAACGCGCATTGATTTGGATATGCCCGGTTTCGCCGACTGGACACACGCTGCCATCATCACGGACCACTTCAATCAAAGCATGACTCAATGCGCTGCCAGCATTGGTATTTCCAGCAATGAATTCATCTGCTGGCAGCGCCGTGACCATAGCTGCCGTTTCAGTCATGCCATAGCTCAAGACGACCGGCAGCTTTAATTCACGCGCGCGCTCCACGACTGCCCCTGGCACTGGGGCACCGCCCACAAAAATAGCCCGCATCGTCATCAATTGATCCGCGATCCGCTGCCGCGCCATCAATCGCTGCAACTGTGTCGGCACCAGCGAAAGGCACATCGAATTTGCGGCGAACACAGGGAAATCCCCCGCCTGCAGCGCTTTAAATTCGGGAAAATCGATTTGCCCTTCGGTCACAAACGAACGCACCAGCTGCATCAACCCGCTGACGTGATATAAGGGCAGCACGCAGCAAGAATTGATCGGACCTGAACCGATGAACGCGCTCAAGCCTTCGCACGCGGCCTCCAAGGTGCTCCATTGGTGAATCGCAAACTTCACTCCGCCAGAGCTACCGCCTGTCGGAATCAAAATCGCCCCTGGCTTTGGGTGCTGAATCCCCGCCCGTGCTAGTTCAGAAATCGGCGACTGACCAAAAATTACTGCGGGGTTGACTAAGTTCTCCACTTCTTGCCACTCGATGCGTCGCCACTTCGGATTTGCTAAGATCACTGGCACGCCCGTGTGCACCGCCGCAAAAAAGGCCGCCGCAAAGTGTAGCGGGTCGTGCTCCAGAATCATTACGCCGCGCAGTTGCGCTTGCTCGCCCGCAAGTTCGATTTGCGCAACGCGGCGCAGCGTCCGCCGAAATAAATCCTCCCCAGTGATCCCTCCGACCCATTCACGCTTCAACGCCTTCAGGTCCATTTTGGCAGCTGTTTCCATATCGTTTCAGGAGTCAATCGGGTGCGTTCAACCGCACTAATAATAGGCACGGATTTCTGAGATGACAGACCATCGGCAAAAGCTGCTAAAGTATCAAACCCAATCGCTAAGTTGTAATCAGGTAATTGATCGGCAATTCGCAGCGTATTTTCTAGGCCAACTGAAGTCTCAAACACCGATGAGAGTACCACCTGCGCCGCAACTGGCCGCAAGCGCTCAACCAGCGTACCAGCAGCACCCATCAGCGCAGGCTTGACTACCAACGGCCCCGACCATGCGTCCGTCTCGAACCAACGCAGCCCGCCCTCACTGTGCAGCGACTCATCCAACGCAATCGGCACGCACGAGGACGCCGCAAGCTGCGCCATTGTGGCTTCCTGGCCGACAGCCAACGGTTGCTCCAAATACTCCACTTGCTTGGGGAATTGCTGCAAGACTCGCAACCAACTCTCTAGCGCTGCCATCGAGAATCCGCCATTCGCATCCAACCGCAACCGACCGCCAACCGGCAGCAGCGCCACCAACTCGCGAAAAATTGCCTGCTCCGCCGGCACCGCTTCGACGCCGATCTTCCATTTAAAAGTTTCGTAGCCAGCGGATAACTTCACCGCCAGCGTCGAAAGAGCCGCTCGGCCAGCAGGTAATAGCGCCGCGACTAAATAATCACGTCTCCGCATCGATGACTCCGACGCCAGCGCCGCACTCACTCCGAACGCACAACAGGGCAACGACGCCAAAGCCACTGAATCCTCAGCCAAGCTAGAATCGACCCGCAAACGCTGCAAATATGCTTCAGCCGCCACCACCGTCTCGCTACCAAACTGCGGAATCGGCGCAACCTCACCATATCCCACCCGTGATTCATCCTCCACGCGGACGATAAAGCCTTCGCGCACAGACCACTCACCAAGCGCGGTGCGAAGCGGCTTCACGAAGGTTCTTTGATAAGGTTGGAAAGAAAAATGACGACCCATTTGCCCCGAACTGTCGTTTCTACTTGAGAAAAGACAATCTTTTGCTGAATTCAGTCTATGAAAGCATACGCAGCTCCCAGTCTCGCAGATTTCTATCAGCCCGCCGATCAGTTCTTTTACAGTAGCTTACCGACCGGTTTAACCTACGACGATATCTCACTCGCCACGCTCTACTCCGATGTGCTGCCGCGACAGACTAACCTTGCGACCCGCATTTCCGACGCGCTGGAATTGCAGATCCCCATCATCTCCTCTGACATGGATACCGTGACCGAATCGAAGATGGCGATCCAGATGGCACTCAACGGCGGCCTTGGACTTATCCACTACAACATGAGTGATGAGAAGCAGATCAAAGAAGTCGCCCGCGTGAAGAACCACATTCACGGCTTCATCCAAGAGCCGATTAAAGTCGGCCCAGACCAGAAAATCGGCGAAGTACTGGAATACATCGACTCCCGCGGCTTCGGGTTTAGCACCTTTCCCGTCGTTGATGCTGGCAACAAACTCCTCGGCCTTCTGCCTGGACGCGCCGTCAAACCACGCTACGCCGATCGTCTGGTCTCCGAGGCCATGACGCCGCGCGATCAAGTCTACTCGCTGACCGAGAAGGAAATGGGCCATGACCCGATCAAGACTGCCGACGACTTTTTCACCAAGCACCTCGGCATTCACAAACTGCTGATCGTCGATGATGACGATTGCCTCCGTGGCCTCTTCACACTGAGCGATATCGAGCGCATCAGCGAAGAGTCCCATCAGTTAGTCAAGCCCGCCCGCGACGACCACTTCCGTCTGATGTGTGGCGCTGCCATTTCGGCACACCGCAAGACTGACGGCTCGCTTGATAAAGATCGTATCATCACTCATGTCAGTCAACTAGTCGACGAAGGTGCCGACGCCATCGCCGTCTCCACCGCACACGGATTCTCCAAAGGCGTGGGCGACTCCATTCGTATGTTGCGCCAAGAATTTAAAGATCTGACCCTGATCGCCGGTAACGTCACCAGTGCCGAAGGTGTTGAATTCCTCGCCGATGCAGGTGCCAACTCGATTAAAATCGGCCAAGGCCCGGGTTCGATCTGCACCACCCGCATCGTCGCAGGTGTCGGCATCCCACAGATGACCGCGCTCTACGTCGCCTCGATCGCAGCTCGCAATAAAGGTGTCTCCATTCTCGCCGACGGTGGCATCACCAAATCCGGCGACATGGTCAAAGCCCTCACCCTCGCCGACGGCGTGATGTGTGGCAGCCTCCTCGCTGGTTGCAACGAAGCGCCAGGGCAGATCATCGAAATCAACGGCAAACTCTATAAGCAATACCGCGGCATGGGCAGCAGCGCAGCGATGAAAGATGGCTCCGCCGCCCGTTATGGCCACGAACGCAAGGACGTCGCCACCAAAGCCGCCGCCGAAGGTATTGAAGCGCTTAAAGAATCCGCTGGCTCGCTGTCTGGAGTCCTCCGCGAACTCGTCGGCGGCGTCCAATCCGGCATGGGCTACCTCGGTGCAGCCACGCTCGCAGACCTTCGCGCCAAAGCCCGCTACATCCGCGTCAGCCCAGCAGGTCAGAAAGAATCCTCACCGCATGACGTCATCACCGTCAAAACCAGCGACCACGGCAACGACGGCGCGAAGTAGTCGCTCAAAAGCACTGGAGGGAAATGCTCCGTCATTTCCGCGCGCAGTCCTAGGTCGTCCCACCAGCGGCAACGACGGAGCGTTGCCCTCCAACAAATAAACGCCTTTAACAGCTCCACAATTTCAGACTCTCAGCTTTTTCAAACAACATGCTCACTCCATTTTCCTCACAACTCATTGCCGATACAGGTATCTCCACGGGCGACGAAGGCAAAGGCCGCGTCATCCTCGAGATCGTTAATGAGCTTCGCGACATCACCGGCCGTCAAGACGCCGTAGCAGCCGTCATGAAAGTCAACGGCGGCTCGAACTCGGGGCACACGGTCGCGGGCCTCAAGCTCAACCTACTCCCTGGCGGCGTCGCCGATCCACATGTGCCACACCTGCCAATCGGTTGCGGTGTCGTCGCTGATCCGCGCAAGTTTCTATGGGAAGTCGCCTACGCCGAGCAAAACGGCCACGTCGCACTCAAGCGCCTCGCCATTGACGAGCGTTGCCTCGTTTCCGACGTCTGCCACCGCCTGCTGGACCTCGCCTTCGAAGACTACCGCGTGCACGTCCTCAAAGACGCCCCACGTGGCTCGACTGGCCGCGGCATTACCCCCGCCTACCTCGATGAAGTCGGCCAATTCCAAATTTTCTACGCCGACTTCCGTGGTCCCAAAGAAGTCTTTGTCACCAAGCTGCGCAACCGCGCCGACCGCGCGATGCGCATCATCGAGCACGTTTGCCAAGTCGCACCAGAACGTTGGCCTGGATTTTTCGACACCCTCACCGGCGCCGAAACACGCGCGAACAAAGAGATCATCGATAGCGGTGCATTCACCACAGCCGAATTCGACTTCAGCATCTTCGCCGGCGACAAACCATTCACGCTCAACCTCGATGCCTTGATCGACGTCTATTGGGCCGCAGGTCAAATCCTCGCTCCTCAAGTCACCGATGTGCGCGAGCTCATCCTCCGTGCTCAAGACGAAGGCAACTACATCATCGGTGAATTCGGCCAGGCCTACTGGCTCGATAAGCGTCACGGCTTCGCGCCCAACGTCACCGCATCGCACACTTTTACGCCCGAGTTTTTCCAGTCCGCTGGCATCCCGGCGCAAGCGATTCACAACGTCGGTTGCTGCAAGGCCTACGACACCAAGGTCGGCACACACGTATTTATTTCCGAGATCGACCTCGACCACCCGCTCAGCACACAGCTGCGCAAGATCGAATTCGGTGCCACCACAGGCCGCCAACGCATGGTGGGCTGGTATGACGCCGTCGAGAAAGGCGATGCCCTGCGCTACGGCGGCTATCAGGACCTCGTCCTCAACAAGCTCGACGCCCTCAGCCACTCCGGCGACTGGCAAGGCGAGCTGCAAATCTGTATTGGATATGAGGATACAACAGGCAAGATCGTCTACCACGTGCCACGCGACGATGTTTACCGCCGCACCCTCAAGCCCGTCTACAAAATGGTGCCTGGTTGGAGCGAAGACATCTCTGCCGTGCGTAACTTTGCTGACCTTCCCGAGGCCGCCAAGCATTACGTCGCTTGGATGCTCAAAGCCTTGGTCGATGTCGCCAATCACGGCGACCAGAACAAGAACAAAATCCCGAACCTTCGCTACATCGGCGTCGGCCCCGAGCCGAGCCAGATCATCAAAGACGTGCCAGCAGTTGAAGAGCTGCTGAAGCTCGCACAATAATTTTTTCTTATGAACGCAAAAATCACTGCGGCCTGCCAGGCCTTCTCTCTCGGTCAATCCACCGAAGCATTACCACTCATCGCTGACGAAGCCGAATGGCACATCGTTGGTGACCACAGTATCATCGGCAAAGCCGGCATTGAAGACACCTGTGCGGAAGCCGAAGCCGAGGGCAACCCAAACTTCAAAAACCTGCGCACCATTGAGGGCAAGTCTCACGTGATCGTCGAGGGGCACGACCTAGAGGGCGACGTCCACTACTGCGACATCTACACGATCGAAGAGAACCTGATCTACGAGATCACCTCTTACTGCCTCGCTCGATTTGAGGACGAAGAAGAGGAATAGCGGACTGTCCGAGTGACACGGACATTGCCGCGCCATCTCCGGCAGACCTTCGTCTTGCCTGTGCTGTTAAGAACCGGCCGCAATACCTGCATCACCTCACTCCCCTTGATAGCTGAGCACGATGCGGCGACTGTGCGAACGTGTGCGGTGCTCCCACAGAAAGACGCCCTGCCAGGTGCCCAGGCAAAGGCGCCCATCGATGAAGGGGATCACTTCCGCCGTACGCGTCAGTGCCATCTTAATGTGGCTCGGCATATCGTCTGGCCCTTCATCAATATGCGTAAAATCGGGATCATTCTCAGGGACGAGCCGGTCCATGAAGCGCTCGAGATCTCGGCGTGCAGATGGATCGGCGTTTTCCATAATCACCAGACTACAACTGGTATGACAGCAAAAGACAGTGACCGTGCCCTCACGCAGGCCGGACTCGCGCAAGCCCGCCTCGATGGCAGAGGTGAATTCTTCGGTCGATTTCCCTGGAGCAGAGACTTTTAGTTGCTTAGTGAAGGTCGGCATGGGCGGAGCGGTGCAGTTAAAAAGTAAGAGCTACCAAAGCCCTAGAAGCGTTTCCAAATTTAGTTTTCATGGATCTCCCTATCGGCATACACACACCTAAATGCTCATCCCGAATGATATAGATCAAGTAGCCTACATGCGCACCTTCGAATCCGCGAGTGCCTCATTCTTATCCGTAAAATCGAGCGTGTAGTGGAGACCGCGGCTTTCCTTACGTTGCAGGGCGCAGTCCACCACCAAGCCAGCGACTAGGATCATGTTACGCAATTCCAGCAGGCTTTCGTCGACTTTGAAATTCCAATAGTAATCGGTGATCTCGCGGTCGAGTGCTTGAATCCGGGTGCGAGCGCGTTCGAGACGCTTGGTTGAGCGGACGATGCCGACGTAGTCCCACATCGTGCGCTTCACTTCGTCCCAGTTGTGCAGCAACACGACTCGTTCATCCGAGTTCCGCACATTGCCATCGACCCAAGTTGGTAATTCAACCGCAGCTGAGGGTGACGCCTTCAAATACTCACCGACTGCGGTGGCTCCGCGATTTGCCATGACCACGGCTTCGAGTAAGGAGTTACTCGCCAAGCGATTTGCTCCATGTAAACCCGTGCAGGCGACTTCACCGCAGGCATACAATCCTGCCAAGGATGTCTCTCCACTCAAATTAGTCTTCACACCTCCGCACAAATAATGCGCCGCTGGCACCACTGGGATCATATCTTTTTCCAATGCGACGCCCTGCTTTAAGCAGAAGTCGTAAATATTGGGAAAGTGCTCGTGTAACTTCTTAAGCGGAATATGCCGCGTATCCAACCAGACATGGCGTGCACCAGATTGCTTCATTTCCGAGTCAATCGCGCGGGCGACAATGTCGCGCGGCGCGAGATCCTGGCGCTCGTCATAGCGCGCCATGAAAGCTTCCCCAGCAAGATTACGTAGGATGGCGCCTTCGCCGCGGACTGCTTCGCTAATCAAGAATCGATCCGAGTCACGTGAGTAAAATGCAGTCGGGTGAAACTGAATAAATTCCATGTTACGCACCTCGACTCCAGCACGATAGGCCATCGCGATACCATCGCCAGTCGCAATAAAAGGATTGGTCGTGTATTGATAGACCTGACCAATGCCACCAGTTGCTAGCAACACCACGTTGGTTTGAAAAGTCTCCACCAGCTCGGTTTTCGTGTTGAGCGCATACAAGCCGAGCACACGATCTGCACCCGACTGGTTAAGCTTCGCCGCGGTGATTAACTCGATCGCGAAATGATGTTCAAAGGTTTCGATGTTTGGCGAGGTTGCGATGCCATGCAGCAAGGCATCTTCGATCGCTTTGCCCGTCACATCTTTGACGTGCAGAATGCGACGCTGTGAATGACCACCCTCTTTGCCGAGTGAGACAGTGCCGTCATCCAGTTGCGTAAAAGCCACGC
>JBLHTV010000042.1:0-12876 GCA_047627755.1 Lentimonas sp.
ATGCGATCTGCGAGAAGGCGGTAGCGCGGATGGAAGTTAAGTGTGTCGCGTAGCGCAGCGGTGAAGTCTTCGGTGTAGGCGACTTGCTGTTGAGCGCGACGGGTGCGACCGGCTTCGAGCTTTTGTGTATAAGCAGGGTCGGCACGCTCACACTCCAGTATCATCCGCAGAGCTTCAATCCGTTCTGCTGGTGCCCAGATACCACGCGAGAATTCTTTGCGGCCTTTTTTCTCTTTCACTGTCCAAGTGGGGCCGTCGTGTTTGATCCGCCGACTCAATGCCGCATCGCCGGGCGCTAATAATGCCCAGCCGACTGGCACGGGGAGCAGTTCGGCTTGTATGCTGAATACGTGACGCGCTTTGGGGGCGGGACGAACGATGATAGATTCGGGCATGGTGTTTTAAAATGAGCAGTTGGTAGATGAATCTTAACCAGGAGCTAGCAGATAGAAGTTAGTGACTGAAAGATGGCATCAGTTATGAACGGCGAAGTGCTGCTGGGTAATGGTTGATTTTTTAAGATATTAGGCAGTGTGCTGGGTGAGGCTCCTTTGCCAAACCTTCGTATTAAAAAAATGAAGTGGCTTGAGGATGAAGTGGAAGCAGTGGGCGTCGGCTAAATGAGATGTGGCGCTTTCCAAGTCCTCCGCATTGCCGTCACCGTGCGAAGAGGTTGTTTGCGACTGCGACTGCGACTGCGACTGCGGCTGCGGCTGTGCCGCACATGATCCATCACCCGGTGTAAGGCCTATGGGGGTGGGTCTCTTACCATCACGACTGACGTGTTTGAGCCTTCTCAATCACGTGTCGCGATTGCACTTGCCCTGAGGAATACTCCAAGTAAACCTAAGGATCATCTACCAAAGAAGTAGGGTAATATCCCACAATAATGTGCATTTGGTATCATCACAGGGGATAACTTTATGAACAATTTAGACTTTATTTTGGTCGTTAGCGGCCCAGAAGTATCTGCAAATACCTCAGGGACTTTAGAGATCGTAGGCGTCGGATTTATTTTTGTTATGGTGGTGCTTGCGCTTCTTGCGATGGTGACTTCGGCGATCGGCGCGATTTTCATTCGTTTCGAGGCCATAGCGGCTGCTAAGGCTGCTAAGGCTGCAACCGCTGCGACTGCGTTGGCGCCTACTTCGGAGCTTGAGGCCTTAGACCATGAAGAAGACCCCGCATTGATGGCTGTGATTGCTGCTGCGGTGCACAGCGTGGTCGGTGATCGAGCGCATCGTATCGTTTCGATTCGTCCAGGTGGCTCAGGTGCGGCTCAAAAAAACTGACGCGAGATCTTCTCTGCGGACCGTGTGTGCGGGACTCTATTTTAAAACAAACAACAATTTAAGAAAGCTATAATTAACATGAAACGTTTACGTATAAGTATAGAAGGAAAATCCTATGATGTAGAAGTGGAAGTCTTGGATGAGGGTTTGACCACGCCAGCGCCCCTGGCGAGTGCCCCCGTCGCTGCGAAAATGGCTCCAGTAGGTGCCGAAACCGTTAGTGTAATGAGCCCATTGGCGGCTGTCGTTATCTCGATCAATGTGGCAATTGGTGACGTTGTCGAAGAAGGACAAAGTGTTATCATGCTCGAAGCGATGAAGATGAATACAATCGTCTCCGCGCCAAGCGCTGGCACAGTCTCGGCGATTCACGTTAGCGCAAGCGACGCAGTTGAAGAAGGCCAGGCAATGGTCACTCTAGCATAAGTATTTAACGTTTACTCCAAGACTTTCACATATGATCGATCTATTCCATCGTCTTTACGGCAGCACAGGCTTTGCATTTCTTGACTGGCGTATGCTAGTGATGTGGGTGGTAGTCGCCGTGCTGCTTTACCTTGCTGTTTATAAAAAGTTCGAACCCTTGCTCCTCGTGCCGATTGCATTTGGCGCGATGTTGGCGAACTTGCCGACTCAGGGCATCATCAACAAACCGGCAAGCGCGATCCGTGCGCCAGTATCCGGGCAGGTCCTTCTGGTTAGCGCCACCGAAGGCCAGTCTGTCAAACTGAATGCCGTCGAGAAGGTCCAACCTAAGACGGTTGGCGAGCTTGGCAAAGAGGCCATTACCGCCTTAATTGCCGGCGAGCATGTCGAGCACTATGGCTCCAATTCCTTGCTTTATGTGATGCGTGAGACAGCTACGAAAGTTGCTAGAGACGAAGTCATCATGATTGGTGAGCTTGCGCTGATGGCTTCGGATGTATTGGTTTGGGCAGATGCGAGCGGTCGTGTGGTCACTGCTGAGACTCGAGTGGGCGATCGCCTGATCGAAGGTGCCGAACTGGCGGAGTTACACAGCTCACATACGGGTGGCTTGTTTCACTACATACAGCTTGGTATCTTGCTGGAAATCTTCCCCCCGTTGATTTTTCTCGGTGTAGGTGCGTTGACTGACTTCGGTCCACTGATTGCAAACCCCCGCGTGCTATTGCTCGGTGGTGCGGCTCAGTTCGGTGTGTTTGCCACATTTGTTGGAGCGCAGCTGCTGGGCTTTTCTGGTCAGGAGTCTGGTGCGATCGCTATTATTGGCGGAGCCGATGGTCCGACCTCAATTTTCTTAGCCAACTCGTTGGCACCTCACCTGCTGGCGCCGATTGCGGTCGCTGCGTATAGTTACATGGCGTTGGTGCCGGTGATTCAGCCGCCGATCATGCGTGCATTAACCACTGTGAAAGAACGTAAAATTCGGATGAAGAGTCTGCGTAAAGTCAGCCGTCTAGAGAAGCTCGTGTTCGCGGTGATCGTGACTGTGGCTTGTATTCTTCTTGTGCCACCGGCCTCGCCGTTGATCGGTATGCTCATGTTTGGTAACTTCCTTCGTGAGTGTAATGTAACCGAGCGTCTGAGCAAAGCGGCTCAAAACGAGCTGATCAATGTAATCACCATTTTCCTCGGCACCAGTGTCGGCATTACGATGACAGGTGACCGTTTCCTGCGCGCAGAGACGCTCAGCATCCTGGTGCTAGGTATCGTTGCCTTTGGTATTGCCACTTCGTGTGGTGTGTTGATGGCGAAGATGATGAATATCTTTTCCAAGAATAAAATCAATCCACTCATCGGTTCAGCCGGTGTGAGTGCGGTGCCAATGGCCGCACGTGTCAGCCAAGTCGAAGGCCAAAAGGCAGACCCAGGCAACTTCCTCCTCATGCATGCAATGGGACCTAATGTTGCAGGTGTGATCGGAACAGCTTTGGTCGCTGGATTCTTCCTTACAGTGCTAGCACCTTGAGGTCACTAAGCGCTCGGCGAGTCGCTCAGTGGTAAGGCTACCGGGCAATGGTGTTGGCGGTCGATGAAGAGTACAAAAAAGCCTCGGAGTTATCCGAGGCTTTTGAAAGTTTAAACGGCGACCCTATTTTTTAGGCTCTTCTGCATCTGTCTCCGGTGGAGTGGTGTGCTCTTCGTATTGCTGTTCCTCATCTTCCTCTTCTTCGTCCCATTTCATGGTTTCGTCGGCGACGAGGGTTTCTTCGGTGTCGGTGCCTGCATCCACTCCTGCGAGGTCTTTTTCGAGTACTTCGTCTTCGGACTTCGGTGTGCTCTCTTCGTCGTCATCGAGTTCGAATCCTTCTGGTACGTATTCAAGGATCGTAATGAGTTCAGTGAAGTAGTGCGTTGCTCGACCTTCAAGGAAATCGTCATTTTGAGATTCGCGGATTTCTTCTTCGAGTTCTTCGACAGTCAGCTTCTGGGCGAAGTCGATCAGATCGTTGAGCATCTTAATGCGCAATTGGGTGATGTGGTCGAGTAAGTCGGCATAGGGGCCTTTATCTTCGTCCAGCACATCGGGGAGGGCAAAGAGCGGATCCTCGCTGTCAAGGATGTTGTCCTTCACGCGTTTAAGTAGGACGGACTTGTCGTCCTGGATTTCGTCGATGCCGAAAGTATAGAAGGCTTCGGTGACGAGATCCATTTGTAGGCCGTATTCGTTTAGCGGCTCGAGCAAATCGAGGAAGTGCTGAAACTGGCGTGGATCGATAATGCCGAGACCGTCGATCTCCCAGTGGATTGGATCACTAATTTCTTTGATCCACCAGTTCATATCTTCTCCGATGCGTGCTTTGCACCAGGTGAGTTTGTTCGATGTATTGGGCATGCTTTAAAGTCGTGGTTCCTGAGTATATTTGTTACTAGCTTCGTGCTGAAACTAGGATTTCCATTAGATATGATATAACGGTAAAAACCTCCGAAACCCAATTGTAAAGTGCTTTGTTATAAAATTTTCAAACGAGTGTTTTTCATTGTTTTGTGATTACGCCTTGTTACCTTGCCCATTTCTCAATTTAGGCTAACAGATTTACTACTATGGGATGTATCTACGAAAAAATTATCCGCCCAATACTTTTTAAAATGGGGCCGGAACAGGCACATGATCGCGGTCGCACCGCACTCATGGCAATGAGTAAGGTTCCGGGCCTATGTCCGCTGCTGCGCGCTTGCAATCAAGTTCGAGAGGATAAGCCAGTCAAACTGTTCGGCTTGGAGTTTCCAAATCGTGTCGGTCTCGCTGCCGGAATGGATAAAGACGGTGAATTTGCGCGTGGCATCGAAGCGCTGGGCTTCGGCCATACTGAGGTCGGTACGGTCACGCCACAAGGGCAGCCGGGCAATCCGCGTCCGCGCTTATTTCGCCACCCCGAGCAAAATGCGCTGATTAATCGCATGGGTTTTAATAATAAAGGTTCGGAGGCGATGCTACAATGCCTCTCGAAGCACTACCCGAAGGGCAAGCGCAAGATGCCAGTCGGGGTGAACATCGGCAAGGCCAAGGCTACACCGCTGGATCATGCAGTGGATGACTATGTGGCGTCGTTCCGTACTTTAGCGGATCAAGCCGATTATTTCACCATTAATATCAGTAGTCCCAATACACCAGGCTTGCGCGAACTGCAGACGGAGAGCTATCTGCGTGAATTGTTGACCACACTACACGATGAGAATCGTAGTTACGCCAAAAAACTCGGGCACCAGCCACATCCGTTGCTACTCAAGATCGCACCGGATCTGACGTATGCCGAGATCGATAAAATTGTAGAAGTGCTGCTTGATTTGGACTACGACGGCATTATCGCCACCAATACCACGATTACCCGCCCAAGTGGATTTACATCGACGGAACCGGGCGGCATGAGTGGCGGTACAGATATTCACAAGCGTTCCAACGACGTGATTGACTTCATTCACCGCTCCACAGAAGGCAAGTTGCCGATTATTGGCGTGGGGGGGATTGATTCAGTCGAATCTGCCGGCGAAAAAATGGATGCCGGTGCATCGATGGTACAGATCTATACAGGCTGGATCTATCGTGGCCCATTTTTCGCCAAAGTGCTGGCTCAAGCTCTTAAGTCACACGGCGAAGACTGGGTCTAAAAAGAATAGGGGTCCTTGTGCTCTGGATCGATGCATCCCTAGAGCTGGTCGCAATGGTGAGGCCCGCAAATTGTGCGCGGTACCTGCATTACTCGACATTTTGAACCTGTTCACGAATACGTTCGAGACCATTTTTACCTTCGATCACGGCGCGGGTGATTTCGATCGGTGACGACTTGCTGCCTGTGGTATTGAATTCTCGATGTATTTCCTGGCAGAGGAAGTCCATTTTTCGACCGGTTGCTTCGTCAGCATTAATGAATTCGTTGAATTGATCGAAGTGACTATTTAAGCGTGTGAGCTCTTCGCTGATGTCCGAGCGGTCGGCAAAGATGGCTAGTTCTTTCAGTACACGTTCATCATTTATGTCTAGCTCGAGCTTTAGTTGCTTGAGTCGATTCATCAGAGCATCGCGATAGGTCGCGACGGTGTTCTCTGCATGTGTTGCGATCTGCTGAACAATCGCATCGAGCTCTTGAATGCGCTGACGTAAATCTTCCGCGAGTGCCTTGCCCTCGTTGACTCGCATGCTATCTATATCTGCCAGCGCAGTATCGAATGCTGCTTTGATTGGAGCTTCAATTTCGCGCCAGTCTGGCAGTGCAGAGCTGTCTTTCAGTGTTTTTGCTAGATCGAGTAATATGTGACTATCGACAGCAAAGGGGATATTCCGGCTTTCGGCGAAACCGCGCAGCCGATCCAAGCTTTCGTCCATGCTTCGGGCACTCCATGCCAGGCCGGACTGTGTGCCCTCGGTGGACTCAGCCTTTATTTGAATGTTTATGCGGCCGCGCTGAAAAGCATCTTTGAGCCAAAGGTTGCATTGTTGGTCGAGCCCATTCCACTCGCGCGGGCAGGAGATTTGAGCATCTAGAGTTTTTCGGTTGACCGAAGTTATCTCGACTTCGATTCGCACATTCTGTTTAGGGGCATTCGCAGAGCCACGGCCATATCCTGTCATACTTTTCATGCCTTAGTCTTAGTCAGAGTATATGACTGTGGGCGATACATTTTTTGCGCCACTCGGACGACGGTGCGATTCTGTTGCACGTCGATGGCATTATTCTGATGGGTTCAACATGATGGTGACCGTATTATTCTCAAGATAGTGTATACTGGCACGCATCATATTTTGTGATTTTAGAAGGCTGGAGAATAGCGTGCGCGACACCGAGCCGCAGACCAACAAGCACCCCACGATGGAGTCTCCCGCAGAGGCGCAGCGCGCAGAGTTTTCTGAGGCGAATGAAATCAAAACATAACAAGAATATCACAAAATAACTGTAACTGAGGGAAGTGCTCAGGTCCACAACCTGCTAGCTCTGTTCCTTAGGCCAGCCGCAAGGCTTTGCAGCCATTAAGTAGGTAACTTTCGAGAGGGTGATGAGAATCTTTCCGCCGATCGATATATTTACTGTTTAACAGGGCACTGAGGCAGAGTGTGAAGCTGTCTCATGCACGCAGGCGTGACGGCCCTATTTTTGCTTATGGCCGATGTGGGCGAGTCAAGCGCTGCAGTTCACCTGAGGGCATTGAAAGGCGCATCGAGCCCAACAGATTAAAGGTGACCGAGAGAATGGAGCTGGTGCCTGCTAAATTTATCCAGACCAGGCAGGTCTTTGCCTTTCGCTTTTTTTAGCCAATATAGGCACTACTGACTAAGACTTTTAAGCGCTCGACATCTGCACTCGAGGTCTTGGCAATAAAGCCGCGGGCGTGTGCGAAATGCACATCTGTTTCCGTTTCGAGTGGGCTAAAGTCCATGCGTTGATCGTCGTTGAAACGGCGCATGCCGTAGCCTTCGCCACGACTGTCTGGGTAGATCAGTGCAAGCACTTGTTCTTCGAGACCGAGGGCGATGACATGACCGCCCAGACCTGCCGAAGCTTCATCTGGCATCGGTTCTGTGCGGGGCATAAAAAGGACTTTGAATGTGTCGTCAGCAGCGCCGAGCGTCCAAACCTCGGCATGCTGAGCGACAAAGTTGAGCCGCGCACGGAGGCCTGTTACGAAATCAACCAAGTCTTGACCGATCATGCGCATGATCTCCCAGATCGGCTCACCTGGCTGGTGTTCTGTTTGGCTGGCGAAGCGGCGGAGGATTGTAATGTCGAGCGGGGAGTTTAGTTTGCCAATAGTTTCGCGGTCCATGCCGAGCCACTCGGCGGTGTCGTTGGGGCCGCGGCAGTCGAACCATTCGGCGACTTCAAGCCAACTGCAGAACTCGCGCGCATCTTGGTAAAGCCCGATGTGTTGGAGTACCAGTGAAAGGGCGCAAGTCGGCACCATGTCACGCGGGAATTGATGGTGGTCGAAGTTGCTCCGCTCGGGCGCATGCTCGCCGCCGACGTCTAGCACGGCGACGGATGTGTCTGCGAGGTCGGCATCGGTTGGTTCGCGACGTTGGATAGCGACTGGTGCTTGAGTGAGTAGCACCGCGCAGGCTAAGAATTCGTCTTTATGGGCACCGCCCGGATGAGTGAGGATAGAAGTTATCATGAAGGTCGAACGCTGAACATCGAATGCCGAACGTCGAATGGTAAATTCACAATCTTAGATAGCTGCACCTCAGTTGTGATATGTGGCAATTTGGCGACAGGTGGTGGCAGCATGTTGTTGCCTGTGTAATTCTAAACGCAGAGCTAGGGTAGCGCTGAGGACTGAATGGCTCGAAACGGGTTGATTCGGATTTCTGCGCAGCCGACAAGACGAGGTCGACGGCGTGGAACTGCGGCTAGTAAAGAGCAAATACTCTTACCGTTACCCGCCGCGTTCAAGAGCAGTTGACTGACAACGCGGCTTGTTGGGCCAGCGCGGCACCTATTTTATGGGACCGACCTTCGATTCGAAGCGCACGCCGATCATATTGTAGTCGGCGTGGGTGTTATTCGAGAACTGCGCGTCTTTGGGCGGATTGAGCATCCGGCCTTCTGCAATCATCGGCATTTCGACGCTGATATAGTTTTCGGAGCTCAGTCGAACAGTGTAGGGGCCATCGGCCAAATTACTAATCGGCACTAGGTTGCGGCCCATTGCTAGACGCTCGACGGAATGGGGGATGCTGCCGTCGGCGGCAATAAATTCAATCTGCGCACCGGGGCCAGTTTTACTATATTGTGTAAACTCGACCATGTGCTCGTTGGCGAAGCGGATGCCAACGTGGAGGACGCCAGGAGTCTTCTCGGTTGCCTTTGGGCCAAGATAAATGAACAGGCTGCCAACGATCGCAGTAAATATAAAAAGGCCGAGGGCGACGTATTTACCCGGGGTGCCTGGTGTTGTGTTCACTTTCTCTATGCCACTCATGCGAGTAGATATGTTCGAGATTCACGAAAGTGAGAAGCCTGAATTTAGCTTTTTATTGTTAGAGAGACTAATTGGGCCAGTGAATGGTTTTCGCTTTAGTAGTATAACGAAATTTAATCGCTTATATCTGTTTTGCTAATTGATGTAATGGTGTGGGAACATGTCATTGCTTCAAAAAATAATTCCGCTTAATCCTTTTCATTTATTATACGATTCTTTACGTCTAATCTGCATAGATGCTAGGTTTACCTAATATTTATTACTCTTAACTCACAACTGTTTAGCCATTTGTTTCTTCGCGAAATGAATTTGCTGAGAAAAAACGGTTGCCATGCCAATTAGGCGCACTTTTAACAGACTGCTCTAACTCTGATGAACCGCAAAGAAACTACTACACGCAAAGGATTTTTAAAACGGGCAAGTCTGGCATTTGTCGGGGCGTTTGCGCTGACTAGTACAGCTAGTTCTGAATCGAAGCTTGGATCTTCTAATCTTGCCTCTTCTGCGACGCCGCGTGCGATGTCACGGATTCGATCTGCTAAGGGAGCAGTTGAACGTAAAGCCGTCTAACTTAGGCGTCTATAACTTCTTATTATACAAACGATGGCGAACGTATTTCCGAGGTGGGTCAACACGATCCCTATTAAAGTAATCGTAGCACTAGTGCTAACCGTGACTACAGTCACTCTGGGAATTACTTATTATGCAACTCCCAAGTATACTCGGGTAGGCTACGCGCCGACCCAGCCTGTGCCTTTCAGTCACGCTCTGCATGCCGGGCAGCTTGAGATGGATTGCCGTTACTGTCACACATTTGTGGATCGTTCCGAGCACTCCAACGTGCCGGCCACCAGTGTGTGCATGTCCTGTCATAGTATGGTGCGTAAAGATGATCCGATACTGGCTTCAGTGCGTGAGAGCTATGACTCTGGTGAGCCGATCCCTTGGGTCCGCGTCCACAAGACACCTGACTATGTTTACTTCAATCACGCTGTGCACGTAAACCGGGGAATCAGCTGCGTTGAATGTCACGGCCGTGTAGATCAGATGGAAGTCGTCGAGCATGCGAAGTCATTCAGTATGAGTTTCTGTATGGACTGCCACCGTAACCCTGAAGACAGTATTCGACCTATGGATGAAGTTTACAACCTTGGTTGGGAACGTCCCGATACCGAGGAATTTAAAAAAGAAGCTGTCGGCTTCGTTCACGACTGGAAGGTCAATCCACCGCAAAGCTGCTCAGGCTGCCACCGTTAATCGCACCCTTTTAGATAATGAAGAACTCTGAATTCTCAGGCCCACGTTACTGGAAAAGCCTCGACGATCTAGCGGAAACTCCCGCGTTTACAGATTGGGTCGAGCGCGAATTCCCTGCTGGCGCTTCCGATATGGAAGGTGTCAACCGTCGTCACTTTATGAAAGTGATGGCTGCATCCTTTGGCCTTGCGGGTCTAGGTATGGCAGGTTGCCGTCGTCCAGAACAAAATATTCTGCCTTATTCCAAGCAGCCTGAGAACGTGGTTCCAGGTGTGCCGATCTATTACACGTCTTCGATGCCGAGTGCGCGTGACAATGTGCCAGTGATCATTGAGACGCACACAGGTCGTCCGACCAAGATCGAGGGTAACCCAAGCTTTACGCCTTACGGCGGTGCCACGACTGTTTATACACAGGCAAGCATCTTGGATCTGTATGATCCAGACCGTGCGACGAAGAGTAAAGAGGGCGCAACCGTTCTTTCTCAAGCTGCTGTTCGCGACCGCCTCGAAGTAATTCGTAAGGCACAGGGCGCTACTAAGGGCAAGGGCCTCGTGTTTCTCGCTGAGCCAAGCACATCGCCAAGTCGAGCTGCACTGGTTAAGCAAATCAAGCAGGCCTTCCCGCTGGCGACTTGGACTGAGAATACAGCAATCGACCAAAGCACCTCTGAGCAGGCTGCGCTGGCAGTATTCGGCAAGTCACTGCGCTCACTTCCAGAATTTACTAAGGCGCAACGAGTCCTCGCACTCGACGCTGAGTTCCTCATCAACGCGGACGGTTCTTTGAGCCAAGCGCGCGACTTCACTAAGACTCGCAAGGTCAAGGCTTCGAAGGATGCGCACAAGATGAGCCGCCTCTACTCGGTCGAGAGCACGTTGACATCGACTGGCTCCATGGCTGATCACCGTCTTCGTCTCAGTTCTAGTCAGATGGGCGCGTTTATCGCTCAAGTCGGTGCGGCAATTCTCGAAAAGAAGCACGTCGGCGGTCCTCTGGCTGCAGAACTGGCAAAGGTCGGTGCTTCACTTAACGTCGACGCTCAATGGGTCGACGCTTGCGCGACTGACTTAGTTGAGCATGCAGGCCACTCGATAATCGTCGCTGGTGAGCATCTTCCAAAAGCGGTCCATGCGATCGTCATCGCGATTAACGAAGCACTTTCTGCTCCGATCAAATACGTCGAAGTGCCAGCTGCAGAGCAGGGCATCGCAGTTGCCGCCGCTCGCTTGAATGAAGGTGATGTCGAGACACTTGTTATCCTTGGTGGTAACCCAATCTATGACGCACCGATCGATCTGAACTGGACCGAAGCTCAAGCAAAAGCAACTGAGAGCATCTACATCGGTGGTTCGATCAACGAAACTTCTGAGGCCGCAAACCTCTTCATTGCACGCTCCCATTATTTAGAGTCTTGGGGCGATGGTCGCACATTCGATGGCACATTGGTTGCGGTGCAGCCAATGATTGAGCCGCTGTTTGATACTTTTAATGATTTGGAAGTACTAGCCCGTCTCGCAGGTGCGTCCGTTACTGATGGTCACTCGATCGCACAAGCGACATTCGCGGCCTTGGGTGGTAGCGATTATAGCAGATTCCTCAGTGATGGTGTGCTCGAAGGTTCTGCTTTTAAGGCACTGTCTCCTGAAATCGATTTCGCCGCTGTTAAGGTGGACGGCTTGATTGCTTACGAACTTAGCGCTGATAAGCTCGAAGTTCGTTTCGCTCCGAGTTCACACGCTTACGATGGTAGCTTCGCCAACAATGGTTGGATGATGGAGTGTCCGGATCCAATTACCAAGTTAACTTGGGATAATGCGATCCAGATCAGCCCAACACTTGCGAAGGAACTCGAAAATGCTCAAGACATTCAGATCTTCCCGACCAAGAAGCTCATGAATAAGGACAGTAAGTTCTTTAAGGCTGCAAAGGGCACACTTCAAACCAACAAAGCGAAATTTCGCCGCGGTAAGGAAGAAGCGGTTGTTGTCGAATTGACTGTTAACGGCGTTACGATTGAGGCACCGATCCACGTTGTTCCAGGTCTTGCAAACTACACAGTGGTACTGCCACTGGGTATGGGCCGCAAGGTTGTCGGTCGCGTTGGTCAAGGTGTTGGATTCGATGCCTATGCCGTCCGTACCAGTGGAAGCCTTGGTTTTGCACTAGGTGCCTCCATCAAGCTGACTGAGAAGACCTACCACCTCGCGAATACTCAAGAGCACTGGTCGATGGAAGGCCGCGCACTGGTTCGCGAGAACACAGCTGCGGGTTATGCTGAAAAACCTGATTTCGCTAATAAGATGGGTGTCGAGTCACACGCTCCAGCGAACTACGCGAAAGATGCTGACAAATCGCTTCAAGAGAAATCGATCAACCAGTACCGTGGTAACTCCGCTTATGAGCACCCTGCATTCTCCAAGCCACTGCCGAACGTAAAAGTGTGGAAGGGCAATGAGGATAAATTTCCGATCCCGCAGCAGTGGGGGATGGCGATTGATTTGAATAGTTGCATCGGTTGCACGGCTTGTGTCGTTGCCTGCCAAAGTGAAAATAATGTACCGATCGTCGGTAAAGATCAGGTCCTTCGTGGACGTGAGATGCACTGGATGCGTATTGACCGTTATTTCTCAGCGGAGAAATACGACCAGACTGAAGTGCCAGACGACGTTCAAGTGTCCTTTATGGGCATGATGTGTCAGCACTGTGAAAATGCACCGTGTGAGCAGGTTTGCCCTGTGAATGCGACCGTGCATGATTCTTCCGGTCTCAACACCATGGCGTACAACCGTTGTGTCGGCACCCGCTATTGCGCGAATAATTGCCCGTATAAGGTGCGTCGCTTTAATTTCTTTGACTGGAACAAGCGTCAAATCGGTGAATTTTACAAAGGCCCACTCGGTCCTGTCGATGAGCCAGAACTTGAGAA
>JBLHTV010000043.1:0-12808 GCA_047627755.1 Lentimonas sp.
AACCAACTGAAGCACCGACGGAAGCATTCACAAATCTACAGGCAAAACACCAACGCTCAAAGGCGCAACCGAGCGTGATCGTCTCAGGCATGCCAAGATCAGGCACATCGCTGGTTATGCAAATGTTAGATGCTGCGGGGCTTGAGATTCTGACCGACGCCGAGCGACCAGCCGACCAAGACAACCCCAAAGGCTACCTTGAATACAAGCCCATCACTCAGCTGGCAACACGCTCGGAACTACTAGACCAAATGGACGGTAAGGCAGTCAAAGTCATCTCAGGCCTGTTGGTGTATTTAAAATTCGAGGTTCCAGCCAAGGTAATCTACATCAAACGCGACACACAAGAGATCGCGGATTCGCAAAATAAAATGGTAATTCGACTCACAGGAAAGGCCCCTGAAGTAGACCGAGAGCGCTATCTAAAGGTCCTCAACAAGCACGCCAATTGGAGCTTAAATTTCTTAAAGGAAACCCCCACCCTTGAACCCCTCTTCATCGAGTACCGCGAATTAATCGAAACTCCTGCAGAAATCCTCAAGCAAATAGCCGCCTTCCTTGAACTGAGCAATGAGCAGCTCGATGCAATGCGTGCGTGCATTGATCCCAGCTTATATCGAAACCGGCACTAGACGGCACCCGATAAATACATCCACACCAGTAATGAGTGAAACAGAACAACTCATCGTTCTCAGCCGAGTGACCCCAAGCAACGTCCCTTTGTTATTTAGGGCATTTCCACCGGGCTCAATCGACATGGATCGCACAGTTGCGAGGATTGCGTTAGACGCAAAAACCCGACAGCCGATCGCTGCGCTCATCCTGCATAGCGAGCCAACCAGCGAAGGCACCGGGCTGTTCCAATTTCAATTCCTCACTCAGCAAAGCCAACCCTATGTACGATCTTTCTTGGAGCAGCTCGACTACCTAGCAATGCGGCTTGGCCATTTAAAGATAGCCGCGTGGGGTGCACGGCAGGAAGATTCTGACGATTATAAGCGACTCAGTGCGCATGGCTACGAAGCCAAAGAACAGCTCCTTACCTTCGAGCTTCGAGGCAAGGAGAAGATCAGAACAATCTACGATAACCAAGCCAGACTGTTCGTAGCACTCGAAGCACGCGGCGACATACCGAGTGAGGCAAAAGTCGTCCCTTTTGCCGAAGCCTCCGCAGAGGCTGTTGGCTCTTTAATCGCCACCGGGCTAGGCAGCGCGCGGACAGAAATGGATCATAGCCCACTATCTGGCATAGACCAGCAGCGTTCTGTCGTCCTGAAGATCGATAATGTTATCGTCGCCGCCACTTTAATACGAGCCCTCCCCGATGGAAAAGGATTCTACGTCAGCGCTTCCGTGGTCGATCCAGAATACCAAATCACATGGGCTAGCACGTACATCACTCGAGCGCTGTTACAGCATCTAGTAGATGCGGGTGCTGAATATTATAAATTTGAAACCAACCCCAAGAACTCACCCAAAATGGTAAACTTTGCAAAGCGCTACCATTTCAAAGAGCTTGGCTCCAGACATCTGCTAGTTAAATCCTTACGACTTCCAAGTGCTCCAGCCCTCTAAATACACTAGACTGACGCCACTCGGCGCGATCGTTCGCCATGCGAAAATCAGGTAGGTGCTGGGACAGCACTTCCAAGGTGGCACTCAGCTCATATTTCGCAGCATGATTGCCGATGCAAGTATGCGGCCCGAAAGCAAAGCCAAGATGTGGATTCTTTGGCCGCGAAAGATCCAATTCTGCGGCATTTTCAAATACCGACTCATCACGATTCGCAGAACCGAGGACACAGCAATACAACGAGCCTTTCGGAATAACGCCACTGTCTAGCTCAATATCCTCAAAGGCATATCGATTGATAATCTCGACAGGAGAATGGTAACGTATCAGCTCATCAGCTGCACGTGCCATATTTTCAGGTGAATGGCTAAGAAGCGACAGCTGATCTTTATGACTCAACAGCGCAAGCGATGTCGTGCCGATGGTATCCGTCATCGTCGCAGAGCTGGCAAGCGTAACTAGGATAAGATTAGAAATAATATCCGCATGATCCTCTTGCGGCAACTCGTCGATCAATCCGGCCGCGTTGGAAATCAAACTGCCATCTGGCTGTATGCGCTTATGCTCAATAATCTCGTCGATGTAATCAGCCATCGACTCGACGTCTTTCTCAATTTCTGCATATTCATTGATCGAAACGAAGGTATCAATCACACGTGCCATGGAGCGTACCATTTTACCCACCCAAATTGAATCGCGCTGTGGAAACCCCATCAACCCCATCGTAAAACTAGTCGCAACTGGAACTGCAAAGTCCAATTGCAGATCAATACTGTCAGCCTGGGCTAACAACTGAGAACGCGCATGGAGAGTTTGCTGGAAAGAGGTCATCGCCGCGGCAATCACCTGAGAATCCATTAACCGGGCAAAATGCTTGCGCAGGCGTTGATGTTCTTCGCCGTTAATCAGAATAAGGAATTCCTTAAGTGTCTTTTTAAGCGTATGAAAACCATCGGCGTGTCCAGCTTTCATACGCGGCGTAGCAGAGAGGTCTACATTGCGAGCTCCTTTATGCGACAGTGCTGTACGAACATCCGCATGCCGAGTGACCATAATATTGCCCAGCTTGGTGCGGTGAAGCGGATCATCACGCCTCAAGGTAGCGTAGACCTCATAAGCGCGATGAACAAAGCCGTCTGCGAGCGGATTGTATATATCAGCTCTCAACGTCCACTGCCTCCACTTTGTGACATCTTACATACTAAGCGCGAAAATACTGCGATATTAGGATTTTGTATCATCAGTGAATCCGCTAAGCGAATCCCCAAGCGCTTTTCTAAATCAAGCATTAGAGTCAGCATCAACGATGAATCTAAACCTAAGTCGATTAATGTTTTATCATCACTGATTTTACCCAAATCAGTCTGCAAATGATGCGCGACCCACCCCAGTACATAAGCCTTCACCTCGGCTTCAGTTTCTAGGCGGGTGTCCTTGACAGTCATTTCATCACTGCTCACACCTAGCTCCCACTGATGGAGCACCGATAAGGCGTCTGTGCTCAAACGATCGCCTAACAAACGGCGCTGCAATTTGCCACTGGTCGTTGTCGGCAGCTTTTCATTGTTTAACACCACAATTTGCTTTGGCAGGCATCCTAACTCTGTTTCGATTGTAATAGCAATTTCGGGTAAACGAGCGGCATCGAAGCCAGCTTGAACTGTCCGAGGTAATTCAACGACCACAGCAAAAACATCCTCCCCAACAGGGCTTTCATACTGTACGGATGCGACACGTGCGCCGTTCGGCAATAAAGCCAGAGCCACCAATTCTATATCCTGCGGATAATAATTAACGCCACGAGCAATCAATAACTCCTTTTTACGCCCGACAGGAGCCAGTCCAGCATCTGTCATCAACCCAAGGTCTCCGGTGCGCAGCCAAACGCCTTCCATGCCGTTGATAGTTGCCTTAAAGGTCTCAAATGTGGCTGACTCATTGCCCCAATAGCCTAATGCTACAAAGTCCCCTTGCACGTAGATCTCGCCAACCGCTCCATCGATTGCCAACTCAGTAGAATCCGGCTGAACGACACAAACGCGGCCGCCCAACAATGGCTGACCGCATATCACCCGCTCTCGGCCATCTTCCAGACGAACCGAGGAAAAACGCTCGTTAGCCATGATCCCAGTGACGAGCAGTGTGGCCTCAGCCAGCCCATAACCAGGAGACAAGGCAGTTGGACTCATTCCAGTCTGCTTAAATCGCTTAGAGAACTGGCGTAATAGCTTAGCAGAAATCATTTCTGCCCCGACAAAAGCAACTTTCCACGAGCTCAAGTTGACTGAATCCAATAGCTCTTGAGGCAACGAGGCCAGTGATTCAAAAAAGAAAGGCGGCCCACCACCAAAATCAATCGCATACTTCTCGATGCATTGTAACGCCAATTCGGGGCGCTTCAAAAAAGTCTCTGGTCGTAAAAGAGTCGCACTCCCCTCCAACCATAGCGCTTGCAAGGCCACGCCAATAATCCCCATATCGTGGAACAGCGGCAAGCAACAGAGATAAGCTGGCTCAACTTGATCCTCCCCAAAACGACCCAACACAGCTGACATCGAATGCAGGTTTCCGTGTGAAACCATCACACCGCGCGGATCCTCAGTAGACCCAGAGGTATATTGCAAAAATGCCAACTGATCTGCTTGCACTGAGCATTCCAGAGGAAAATCAAACGCTTTGTCCTCGTCACTGGCGTTGAGTCGAATCGGCGTCAGTTCAGAAAAAACAGTCGCGGCTTGATTGCCATCATCAAAATAAGCAACTGGCTCGCACGATGCGATCACGCTGCGCATCCGGCGCTCACCAGATTTAAAACGAGGCGGCGGACAAGGCACTGGGATGCCACCTACCAGCATCACACCTAAAAAGGCGGAAATAAACTCCAATGGTGACAAATCTGAAACCAAAACACGCTCACCAACGGGCACAACACTTCGTACCGCACGTGCCTTTCGCACGATTGCGCTGCGTAGATCGCTGTAACTTAATTCGTCTGCCTCACCCGTGGAGTAAACATGACGAAAGGCAATGCGATCAGGCGCGCGTGTCGCAACAGATTCAATTCGGTTAAATACGTTTTCCATAAAAGTTTCATAAAAAATAACGTAACAATCCCGTGAGAATTGCTGCGAAAATTAAATAGTGGTTTCTTTTATTTCCTGGAGGGAGCGCAGACTGTAAACGAACAAATCATAAACCAAAAAAACCAATATAAACATACCTGAAATGAAATCCGCTTATCAAGGAAATTCCTATTCGGACGGTTGCATCTTAGCTTCAGAGGTTGGGAGCTGAAACGTGTGAGGTTGCCTCTAAAATCATGCATGTACAATATCTTAGCCCTCGTAATAACGGACAACAGGAATCGTGCAAATGCAGCCCGATGTGAATAAGTTATTCCGCAGCCGAAAAGGTGTCATGCATCGAGCCTCGCTTGATGCGGCGATTGATAAAATCAGAATGGATGCTTGAAGAATCCGTGCCTGTGGTATCCCTTACTGGCGACGCCACTATTCTACTATGAGTTCAACCTTTACATACCAAACAGAAGTTTTTTTCGACGAGCTCGACGGCTTGGGCATGCTCCACCATACGCGCTACCTGTTACACTTGGAACGGGCCCAGCAAAAGTTCTTTCAAGACTTATTGGGGGTAGCGGACTTTAATATCGAGCGAGACGAAGATATCTTCGTGGTCGTGCACAATGTCGAAGCACGCTTTCGACAAGCGTTAACTGTGCCGTGCCCGATCGCGGTGGACTACCAAATCGAGCGCGTGCGCAGTAGCGGCGTGACGATGCGATTCACCGTTCGGCACCCGCAGGACGGCAGCGTTTATTGCGATGGTAGCCGCACCGTGTGTAAGCTTTCCAGCCAAACACATCAACCGACGCCTTGGACGGACGAGTTCCAAGCAGCGATGAAGGCCTACTAATCGGGTGAGCTGCGCTGCAACACCGCCGGTTCTGATTGTGGGTGCCGGCATGGCAGGCCTAGCCTGCGCCGTGCAACTCCACCGAGCCGGGCGGCAGGTACGTATTTTTGAAGCCAGCGATGTTGTGGGCGGCCGCGTACGCACTGATAAAGTCGATGGTTTTTTATTGGATCGCGGCTTTCAGGTTTATCTCGATCGCTACCCCGAGACTGGCAAATTGCTCGATCTCGAGGCGCTCGACCTAAAAGCCTTCGAGCCAGGTGCGCTGATTTATCGGCGCGGACGTTTACATCGTCTAATGGATGTCTTTCGGCGACCTGCGAGTGCCTGGAGCAGCCTGACCGCACCAGTGGGCAGCCTGTCCGATAAACTGCGAGTGGGCCTGATGCGGATGAAAATCTTGAATAGCTCGTTCGAGGCGATTGCTGCGCGCGAGGATCGCTCGACGGAGACCTACTTGCGCGACTGCGGCTTTTCAGAATCGATCATTGACCGTTTTTTTCGCTCCTTCTACGGAGGGATCTTTTTGGAGAACGAGCTGCGCACCTCCAGCCGTATGTTCGAGTTTACCTTCAAGCTCTTCGGCCAGGGCAGTGCCACCGTTCCGGCTCAGGGTATGGGTGAAATCCCCAAACAACTAGCCGCCCTGCTGCCGGATGGCAGCATCCAGCTGAATCAAGTGGTCAAGGCAGTGAGTACCGATTCGATCACTCTCGAAAGTGGCGAACGGATCGAGGGCTGTGCCACCGTGGTGGCGACCGATGGCTCGGCCGCGCACGCACTGCTCCCGGGCCTGCTGCGTTCGGCACCTGAGTGGCGCTCAGTGACCACGCTTTACTTTGCCGCCGATCGTTCGCCGATCAGCGAAGCCATTATTTGCCTCAACGGATCTGGTTCTGGCGCAGTCAACAATGTGTGCGTGATAAGCGACGCCGCGCCCTGCTATGCACCCGAGGGCCAGTCACTGCTGTCAGTGTCGGTGCTTGGCTTGGTCGAGACCGATGGCCTAGTCGAACAGGTGCGCTCAGAGTTGCTCGAATGGTTCGGCCCGCAAGTCGGCAGCTGGCGACATTTACAAACCGACCGCATCCGCCGCGGCTTGCCGGAGCAGCTGCCAAACCGCAGTGCCCCGAACAGCATTAACCAAGCAGGCGTATGGGTCTGTGGCGACCATCTGAGCAGTGCCTCGATCGAGGGCGCCGTCGTATCAGGTAAGCAAACTGCAGCCGCCATCCTCGCTGCAGGGGATTCAAGCTAAGTCGTGATAGGACCGCGTTTTCGTCAGCCTCACACCGCGCATTTGTCGTTTCCACTGAACGCCTTTTTAAAAAGCATCTTTGCTGATAAGTGGCTAAAGGAGGGAGGGCGACTCGCCCTCCTTTACGGAAATGTGGGCGACTCGCCCTCCTTTGTAGGTACACAGAATGAATGTGGGCGACTCGCCCTCCTTTGCGGAAAATGTGGGCGGGTCGCCCACACTCCTATTGCGCTCAATGGCTCAAACAGGCAGCGCATCTACTGATCGATCCACACAAAACGGCAGCAGTGCGGGATGCACTGCTGCCGTTTTCATTGAGCACCTTTTTAAAAAAGGCCCCACCTGTGCCGTTTAAGGGGGAGTTCTTAAGCCTTTTGTGTCTAAGGTGGGCGCTTCCTTGTTAGTTTTTGCCTTCCGGTTGACGGCTGGACAGCGACTTTCAAGGTTTCAGCTCCCGATTTCTAAAGAGTAAAGGACAGATACTCCGATTAAGATCGAACACTGCAGGGTTAAAATGACTATAAGCAGCGATCCAAATAGCGCAACTCAGAAAGGTGAGATATTTTGCGCATTATTCATTCAAACTTGAACTGACGCGGACCACACGGAGGTGGTCCCTCCCTGATGCTGGCCGGCTTGACTCGGGGAGGGACGAGCTCCGCCTCGTCCGCACAGACGTAGCTAAACTGCAAATCCTTTTCGCGAATTGTTGATGAGAATCGGTATTGCCGAATGCGCGTTGAGGCAGTCGCACGAGCAATATCAGTCATAAAAAAGGCCGCTGAGCAGTGCGGGCTCTTTGCATTAAACGTTACGTTACATATTAAGCCGATGGCATATTTTGCTTGGCACACCAGCGCTCGATACGGCCGATCGCTTCTCTGAGGCGTGGATCTCCAGGTTTCATCCGATCGAGCACGTTGATCGCGGTGTCGGCATAATCGAGTGCGGTGGCGCTGTTGAGTTTATCGAGCTCGGAGTGCTTGATCTCACCATTGCGGATCATGACCTTGGCATCGTGCTCGATCTCGGCATTACTGCCGCCCGGCGCACCAAATTCGCCCTTGCCCTTGCCGCTGCTACGGCCACCACCGCCGCCTTCGCCCTCACTGGAGCTACGCTCGGTCTTGCCCCGGGGTTCGCGCTCAATGCCAGTTGGATACTGCTTGCCGTCTTTGCCAGTGACACTCTGTTGAGGCTCAATGCGCTCCAGCTTCTCCATGGCGGTACGATTACGGCGCACTAGATCACCCGACACGCGACACAGTTCGGCAATCACACTGTTGGACATGTTCGGCCACTCTTCTAAAGCAATTTCGACTGCATTGCGCTTATCCGCATTGGAACGGTAGATACCATTGGTCGAATTCGCACCAAGGGCATGGCGTAGCGCATCCGTGCGCGAACCTTCATGCACCTCTGCAGAGATCGATTCGGTCTCGTTGCGCTGCGCAGCAAGGAAGCGGTGGAAGCCGTCAGCGAGCCAGTATTTGGCACCGTCGTAAAATACGGTAATCGGCGGGAATACCGCGCCGACAGCCATTTCGTCCGCGTAGCTGTTAATTGCATCATCATTGGTCTCAACACGTGTCTGTGTGCCGCCATAGATGTCTATATCATCGAGAATCAGGTCTTTAGTTTGCATAAATAAAAAGCAATAATCTGTGAGCACTCCCCTGCTTGTTGACAAGTGAGAATGCGTCTGAGGGCTGAATTATATCTGCAAGTGTAGCCGAGTCGCCTTATTATGCCCTTGGGTGCGAATGAGGCATTTGTTTCTTTTCGCTGAAAAACGCGGTAATAAAGCGCCGTCAATACAACCCTTAAACCATGGAGGGACAGAGATGCACACGGATTAAGATGACTACAGCATTGCTGACAGAACTTTCCAGTATTCGTGTGAATTAGTGTCCATCTGTAGTTACATCAAGGATGAGTCCGAATACTGTGCGTGGCCACGGCACTGCTCCCCGATCTTACGATCAAGGCCACGGCACTGCTGCCCGATCTTACGATCGAGGCCACGGCACTGCTCCCCGATCTTACGATCGTGGCCACGGTGTGCGGTGCTACCTTACTTCGACGACGACTTTGATGCCTTCTTGGCGAAGGTTCACTTGGAAGGCTTCGTCGATTTGATCGAGCGGGAATTTGTGCGTAACTAACGAGGAGACTGGTAAGCCAATCCGCTCGGCGCGTTGCAGGAAGTGGTAGGCGTTGGGATATTCGAAACTGTTGTAAACCCAGCTACCGACTAAGGTGATTTCTTTGCTGCAAATATCACGATGCGGGTTGATCGCACACTCGCCGCCATCGACGAAGTGCCCGACCTCACAGATACCGCCACCACGACGGATCAATTTATACAGGTTGGCGTGTGCCACTGGCACGCCTGTGACTTGGAAGCCCCAGTGCGCGCCGAGCCCCTTGGTAAGGCTCTGCACCTTCGCAGCGATCTCATCGATGCCGGAGTATTCTTTGTAATTGATGATTTCGTCTGCACCGAGACGACGCGCAGTTTCGAGGCGGCTCGGGTTGCCGTCCAAGGCGATAATATTATTCACTCCCGCAGTGCGCAGCACGGCGATCATCAACAGACCGATTGGACCGCATCCTTGAACAACAACACGAGATCGGAAGTTAAGCGGAATGCCGCTGCAACTCTTAGCACGCTCTAATGCATGGCACACCACTGCCGCTGGCTCGATTAAGCAGCGCAATTCAACGCTCATGTCATTGACAACAAAGACCGATGATCCGGCGCGGATGATCATGTATTCCGCGAAGTAGCCGTTGAGGTGGTTGTTTGGCTCATCGGGCAGCAATCCGTAGACTTTGAGATCACTACTCAAATTGGCTTTGGCTGGATTATACTTTGCGATCAAGCAATCCGGTGATGTCTCGAGCAAACTGGTGACGATTTTATCGCCGGGAACAATCGGCTTACCGACGCTATCCATCTTGATGTTTGCACCGACTTGCACGACTTCGCCAGTGCCTTCGTGGCCGAGCACGTTGGGCGTCAGGCCAAATGGATCGGACTTATAGCAATGCACGTCCGTACCGCATACGCCGCAGGCCTCAACCTTGACGAGAATTTCGTCGGGACCGATCTCACGGATAGGGAATTCCCGAATCTCTAACTTGCGTGGTTCTACTAACACAGCAGCACGTGCGGTCTTGGCTCCCGAAGGAGTCGTTACTGGCGCTGGTGCTGCGTCTACTTCATTGCTCGCAGTATTTACGCTCGCGAGGACTTCACCGACAATGCGGCTAATATCTTCTTCACTAATGTTCATTTGAAAATTGGTTCTATCTAATTTTTTATAACTGGAGGGCATCGCTCCGTCGTTGCCACCTGAAGCCTAGGAACATACCATGCATACGCATGGAAATGACGGAGCATTTCCCTCCAATAGTTACATGCGAACTATTGATAAGAATGGGTGGTTAGTCAGTCAGAGGGAGAAACAAAATCAGGCGTCCGATTAAAGACGCCTGATGAATTGAAATGTCTTTGTTTTAATTAGATGCTCAAGCCAAGCTGACCGAAGGCCATCTCACGCTCGTCGAGCAATTCCTGATTTGAAGCAGCGATCTTCACTTTCGCGTATTCAGTCAAGCTGAGGCCTTCGACTACACGCCATTTTCCAACTGCATCCACCTTGATTGGTAATGATGTAATGATGCCAGCTGGTGTACCGTATTCGCCATTGGAGATGACACAGACGCTATGGAAGTCACCACGAGTCGGTGTGCTCAAATCACGTACGGTATCGACGATCGCATTCGCTGCAGAAGCGGCAGACGACGCACCACGTGCATCAATGATTGCCTTACCGCGCTGACCAACAGTCGGCACGAATGTATCTTTAAGCCACGCTTCGTCGTTGATGACGTCAGTTGCTTTTGCACGGCCAATCTTGGCGTTATAAAAATCGGGGAACATCGTTGGGCTATGGTTGCCCCAAACGCAAAGTTCGGAAACTTCGCCCACGGCAACCCCGGCCTTCTGAGCGAGCTGTGTCTTGGCACGGTTCTCGTCGAGACGAGTCATCGCGAAGAACTGCTCATCAGGAATGCTTGGAGCACTCTTCATCGCGATCAGGCAATTCGTGTTACATGGGTTACCGACGACAACGACGCGCACACTTGGCTTTGCGTTGTCATTGATCGCCTTACCTTGGCCAACAAATACCTTACCGTTGATACCGAGCAAATCAGCACGCTCCATACCTTGCTTGCGTGGCACGGAACCGACAAGCAATGCCCAGTCGATGTCCTTAAAGCCAACGCTCAAGTCCGAAGTCTGTACGATTTCGGTGAGCAGTGGAAAGGCGCAGTCATCGAGCTCCATCGCAACCCCTTTAAGGGCACCCATACCAGGCTCGATTTCAACTAAATTCAGCGCGACCGGTTGATCAGGGCCGAACATGGCACCCGAAGCGATGCGAAAAAGAAGTGCATAACCAATGTTACCAGCAGCACCTGTGACTGCGACGCGAATAGGATTTTTATTCATAAAATAAGTTGTTTTTAATGAGTCGTGTTTGGGAGCGTTTAGCTCAGTTTCTTCAAGATCACATCAGTGATCTTTTGAACCAGTGCTTCGTCGACGTCGCCTGTTGGCAGGTCGCAACCGCAATCAGCAGCTGGCTGAGGAGTGGTGTGTACTGTGTATGCTGCTGCGTCGCACAGTTCACACTCCTTGAGTTCGTCAAGGCGGTGATCAGGCATGCCGAGCTTCTTGCGGATTTCGATCAATTCCTTTAGCTTGTCTGGACCATACTGCTTTGGACCACCGATTTGCATGGTGATTGTCACCGTGTGGCAAAATGCATCTGTGTTTTCCATCTTCCAGTAAGCGTCTTCGACGTCCTTACCCCAGCAGATCACACCGTGATTTTGCATCAGGATGGACTGGTGCTTCTTGGCAAGCTTGGCAACTTCACTCGCATTTTCAGGAGAACCTGGAGTCTGGTAGCTAGCGAAACCGATTTCACCAAGGAACACTTCTGGCTCAGGGATCAGGCAAGAAGGCGGAGTAACACCTGCAACCGCAAAAGCAGTGGCGTAGATTGGGTGCGCATGCACGCAAGACTTGGCATTCGGCTCACTCTTCATGATCGCCAAGTGCGTGTTGACCTCAGAAGTGCGGGGACGTGTGCCTGCGACTTGATTACCATCAAGATCTACCATGCAGATGTCGTCCGGAGTCATAAAGCCCTTAGAGATGAGTGTCGGTGTGCAAAGCACGAGGTTGTCACCGACGCGGACCGTGATGTTACCACCGTTGCCATCGACATAACCTTTGTTCCAGATGCGCTCACCGATGCCGCAAATGCGTTGTTTGAGTGCTTGAACCTCTGGTGAATAGAAAAATGTTTCGAGCTCTGCAGCTGTCCTTGGGTCAGCGCCAGGTGTCCAATCAAATACTGCATTTGGCAACACTGGGCTGTGAATACGTGGGCTGTTGCCAGAGACAGAAGAGGCTGGAGCACTTGCGGCAGCAGGCGTTACCTTGTGCTGACGAATAATGTCGCGAGCCATAGGCGTGAGCTTTGCGTTGGCAGGAACGGTCGACAGGCACTGGCCTTGTGCGATCATTGCTTCGAGATTTTTCGCTGTGTATAGTTTGCTCATAATAATTTGTTTTTAGTTTTTTTGAAAGTGTCAGACAGAAGGCTGGAACTATGATTCTGTCGGTGGTGTAAATTTATAAGTATCGAGAAGTGCGACGGTGATCGCGTCCAATGGAATTGGTCTATCAAAAGGCTGCATTGCTTCGGCGCCTTCAACATAGAGAACCTCATCCCCTACTCCGGCGCCAAGATCGTCATAGGCCACCAATGACCACGCACTAGACACATCACTGTCATTCTTCCCTGTCAGCTCCTCTTCACCCATCGGCGAAATAACGACCCAACGGCCACCGCGGAATGCAGGGTCGCGAACGCCTAGCGTAACAGTTCCAATAACTTTTCCAGGTTTCATCGCTTAATCTATAATTCCCATGATTTGGTTACGAATCGGCGAGTGATCGT
>JBLHTV010000044.1:0-12649 GCA_047627755.1 Lentimonas sp.
CTGCGCTGACCGCGCGTTATGCGCCGTACGCGAACTGGCAGTCAGAGGTGGATGTGGATGCATTGGCACAACTGCCGGAGTCGCGCTATTGGCACACGGCAGAGGAAATTGCGTTGCAGCGTGGTGCTGGTGACTTGCCTTTAGCTGGATTGCATATCGCGTTGGACCCAGGGCATATCGGCGGGCAGTGGGCCGCTGCCGAAGGTCGACAGTTCCGAATCGCAGAAGATGATTTCTATGTGCGCGAGGGGGAGTTGGTCCTTGTCGTGGCGCAGCTTGCTCGGGCGAAATTGATAGCGCTCGGCGCTAGGGTCACACTGCTGCGGGAGGCGGCTGTGCGGGTTAATCCAAAGAGCCCAGTGGATTATTTGGAATTGGCTGCAGAGCAGGTATCGCTGCCTAAAGAGCCCTCGCTATCTGCGCTCTGGGCATACGGTCGGGCGATCCAAGCGCGGGCGGTTCATTTATCAATTGTGAAGGGAGACTTGATGGAACGAGCACGATTAGTGAATCGAGAGATTCAGCCGGATGCGCTGATTTCATTGCATATCAATGCGGCGGTGTGGCCCACTGAGAATGAGAGTGAACGTGAGGCAAGCGAGAGCGGCACCGCGAAGTTTCGACTGGTGGATGTAAATAATGTACATGCGCTAATTTTTGGCTGCTTGAGCGATGATGAATTACAGGCCGAGAACCAGCAGGAACAATTGGCGGTGAAGCTGACGAATGGCAGTGGTACTGCAGAGCGATTGCTCGGCGGTGCGTTGGCGACGGCATTGGCCGAGGCGACTGGGTTACCGGCGGCCAGGTATCAGGGTAATAATGCGGTTTTATTGAGTTCGCAGCAGCCCTATTTATTGGCGCGTAATTTATTACTACTGCGCATGGCGGAGTGTCCGACGGTGCTGTTGGAGCCTTATGTCGCGAATAGTTTCGGAGCGTATGGTCGGCTACAGTCAGCGTTGGCGAATCGGGCTGCGGGCCGAGCGCTCGCAGAGGATGATATTCTATTGCAGTATGCGGACGCAGTGGTCGCGGGCGTGCGGGCGTGCTATGGCCAAGAGTAGTGCGATGGCTCAAAGTAGTGCGATGGCTCAAAGCCCCCGCCTGATTTGATGAGGATAAAACGCGATCTTGGCTCGATGAGGGGCGTTTGAACCTTCACGTTGATTGCTTTGAACCCGACTACGTTGAATGCGATCCAGTTTATTTAATGAAACGGATAGTCAATGGGTAAGTGTAACTGGTGCCTTGACTCGCTTTAATCGCGGCGATGATGGTATAGACGATGTTTAGAATCATCAGGATGGGGACCATGAATAGGCCGACGAAGAGTAAAATGAAGATGCCGGCGATCACCATGTAGAGCGTCATCGAGATCTGGAAGTTGAGTGACTCCTTGCCGCAGAGATCGACGAATGGGTCCTCATCGCGCTTGATGAGCCAGACGGTGAGAGGGCCGAGGATGTTGCCGAGTGGCACGCCGAGTAGTAGAGTCAAGCTCAGTAAGTGACACAGCATGCCGATGGTGTGGTCAGCTTTGACCTCAGGAGCTGGAAGGACTGGCGGTGTTAGGTTTTCGGCTGCGGTTGAAGGTTCGCTTGGTTCGTCGTGATTTCCCATTGTTGGTGAAGCCTAGTGGCTCGAATAACTCGGGCAACTGCGAAATCCGGATGGTCGGAGTGGGGGGGCGGTTCGCTGGGAAGAGGTCGCTAGTTCGGGAGGGCGGACCTCCGTGTTCGTTCGGGGGCAGTTGCTGTGTTTCTGCCATTTGTGTCGGAATGGTGCTACGATTTTATTAAGTGGAAGTGGCACCTTGTTTTCGAAAGGAGGGAGGGCGACTCGCCCTCGTTGCGAGATGTGCTGTGGGCGGGTCGCCCACGCTCCTTACTTTTGTTCCGCACGCAGGAACACGATCGTGTTGCCTTCCGAAGCCTCAGCGTCGAATTGGTAGCCGCTGGAATTAAATACCTTCAGACCTTCGATGGTCTGCACTCGGTTGCGGACGATGTAGTCGGCCATCATGCCGCGGGCTTTTTTTGCGTAGAAGGAAATAATTTTGAAGGTGCCGTTCTTTGCATCTTTAAAGACGGGAGTGATCAACTGGCCATTGAGTTCGTCGAGCTTCACGGAAGAGAAATATTCGTTCGAGGCGAGGTTGACGACGAGGTCGCAAGAAGAGGCCTTGAGATCCTTGTTGAGGAGTTCGGTGATGGTCGAACCCCAGAATTGGTAGAGATTATTGCCGCGGGTATTTTCGAACTTCGTACCCATCTCGAGGCGATAGGGCTGCATGCGGTCCAGTGGCCGCAGCACGCCGTAGAGTCCGGATAGAATACGAATTTGTTGTTGAGCGGCAGCGAAATCATCGGCTGACCACTCGGCAAGTGCCATGCCCTGATAGACGTCGCCAGTAAATGCTAGGATCGCTTGTCGGCTATTTGCTGCGGTGAAGCTCGGCTGGTAGTCCTGATAGCGTGCATGATTCAGCTCTGCGAGTTTGGGGCTAATGTGCATGAGCGTACCGACCGCTTCGGGACTGAGGGCTTTCAGCTGGTTGATCAACTCCGCAGAATGCGCGGCTAGGCGCGGCTGAGTCGCTTTGTTAGTGAGCAGCGGGGCTTGGTAGTCGAGAGACTTTGCTGGCGATAGAAGAATCAACATGCTGTCAAACAACCCTGAACCGTTTCGAGTGCAAGAGGGAAGCGACAAAAGTGACCGGCAAATACGACAGGCGCGGCGCAGGATTCGAGACATCACGCTTGCCAGCGCTCGGTAACCGTCTTTGTTTCTTCGGCATGGCCAACCTATCTCAGCCCAGATTTCTTGATTACACTACCGCACGCACAATCGCGGATGACTTCGGCACGCCGGTGTATGTGTATGATATGACCACTTTGAAGGCGAATGCCGCCGCGGTGCTGGCATTTCCGAATGCCTTTGGTTTGACCGCGCGCTATGCGATGAAGGCATCGCCCAATGCAGCCATTCTTAAAATCCTCAATGAAGCGGGCCTACAAATTGACGCTAGCTCGGGGCATGAGGTGCGTCGTGCCATGGCCGCCGGCGTGCCAGCAGCGAGTATCAGTCTGAGCACCCAGGAGTTGCCAACTGATTTTGCAGAACTCTACGAGCTGGGGATTGAGATCAATGCCTGCTCCTTGAGTCAGTTGGAGCGTTTTGGCCAAGCCTGCCCTGGGAAGACGATCGGTCTGCGCTTTAATCCTGGCTCTGGCTCTGGCGGTAACAACCGCACCAATGTCGGTGGCCCTGCTTCGAGTTTCGGCATCTGGCATGAATGGATGGATCAGGTGCAGGCGATTGTGGTTCAGTATGGCTTGAAGGTGATTCGTATTCATACGCACATCGGCTCGGGCAGTGATCCCGCGGTGTGGCAAAAGATTTCTGGTATGAGTCTGGATCTGGTGCGCCAATTCCCTGACGTGGTAGCGCTCAATCTTGGTGGCGGCTATAAGGTCGCGCGCATGGAGAGTGAAGTCGGTACAGATCTGCAGGAGTGCGGGGCACCCGTGGCGGAAATGTTCCGCGAATTTGCACAGGCCACGGGTCGCGAGATCCGTTTGGAAATTGAGCCAGGCACATATTTGCTGGCAAACACCTGTGCGGTGTTGTCTACCGTGCAGGACGTGGTCAGCACCGGTGCGGATGGCTATGATTTTTTGAAGCTCAACACTGGGATGACTGAGATCCTGCGTCCTTCGATTTATGGAGCGCAGCATCCGATCTACATTCTCCAGCCTGAGGTTGCAGGCGAAACGCGTGACTATGTGATCGCTGGGCATTGTTGCGAGTCTGGCGATATTCTGACGCCCGCACCGGGAGATCCTGAATTGTTGGCGACACGTGCACTGCCGCTCTGCCAAATCGGCGATCTGTGTGTGATTGATGGGGCGGGTGCGTATTGCGCGGCGATGTCGACCAAGCACTACAATTCGTATCCCGAAGCCGCCGAAATCATGCTTGATGAGGCGAAGGTGCCACATGTGATCCGCCGTCGTCAGAAGCGCGAAGATATTTGGGCCTACGAAGTGGCGCTGGGGTAAGGTACGGTCGGAGCTAGTGGAGCGCGTCGGCAGAGCGACGCGGCTACATTTCGTTTGTAGTGCAGCGCGTCGGCAGAGCGACGCGGTTACATCTAGAGTGTAGCCACGGCGCTCTGTCGCCGTTTTTTGATCGGCCCGATATCAATCGAATTAGAAACTTAGGCGCACAACCTCACCTTGGTAAGGCCAATCTTCAATGGTTGACGAAAGGTTAGCTCTAAGAGGATTGAGCTGCACATATTGCCATTTCTCACCATAACTGTCTGCATTACGAAGGACATGATCGAAGAAGCCTGTTTGCCAATGCGGTTTTGGGTTGCCTTGTTTCAACAGAGTTTTGCCGAGCACAGATTTTAGTGCCTGCACCCAACGTTGTAATGTGAGTCCATGCTCGGGCATTGAAACAAACAGATGGATGTGATCAGGCATGATTACGTAGCGGCCGACAGAGACACTGTGCTCAGTATGTGCTCGGCCGCAAAATTTTATAAATGCGGCGTGCAACTCTGAGTTGTTTAATAGTGCTGCGCGCTTGGCGGTGTTGAATGTAATAAAATAAAAGGGTCGAACGTTTTGGAAGAGCTGTATCCTCGGGGGACGCTTGGGGTAATGAGGGTTTGTATCGTGATCCATTAGGATGGGGGCTAGCGATACGATGGACGCGTCGGCAGAGCGACGCGACTACATTTCCCGCAGAGCCGTGTTTGCTAGGATGTAGCAACGGCGCTCCGTCGCCGTTTTTGATTAGGTGCTTTGTGGTGGACGCGTCGGCAGAGCGACGCGGCTACATTTCCCGCAGAGCCGTGTTTGCTAGGATGTAGCAACGGCGCTCCGCCGCCGTTTTTGATTATGTGCTTTGTGACGGACGCGTCGGCAGAGCGACGCGGCTACATTTCCCGCAGAGCCGTGTTTGCTAGGATGTAGCAACGGCGCTCCGCCGCCGTTTCTGATCGGGTGCTTTGTGACGGACGCGTCGGCAGAGCGACGCGGCTACATTTCCCACAGAACTGTGTTTGCTAGGATGTAGCAACGGCGCTCTGCCGCCGTTTTTGATCAGGTGCTTTGTGACGGACGCGTCGGCAGAGCGACGCGACTACATTTCCCGCAGAAGTGTTTTTGCTAGGATGTAGCAACGGCGCTCCGCCGCCGTTTTTGGTCGGGTGCTTTGTGGCGGACGCGTCGGCAGAGCGACGCGGCTACATTCCCGCAGAGCCGTGTTTGCTAGGATGTAGCAACGCCGCTCCGCCGCCGTTTTTGATCAGGTGCTTTGTGGCGGGCACCTATTATACCATCTCTTCTTGCTTTTAGCGGTAAGGATAGGTTATAGATTCGAGCAGTTTTACTAATCTACTTACCCCCTAGCTATGAAAATCGATCACGCTCATGCCCATCGTCGGGCCTGTCTCAAACTTGTCCTTGGCCTGTTGGCCGTTTGGTTCTCCGTCAGCTTCGGCTGTGGTATCATCTTTCGTGAATGGCTCGATGCCAATGCACCACAGATCGGCAATGCGCCGTTCGGGTTTTGGATGGCGCAGCAAGGAGCGATCATCTGCTTCGTCCTATTGCTGTTGGTGTACGCGTTCTTGATGAACCGTCTCGACGCCAAGCACGGCTATACTGAAGACAAGTAACTAGACTATTACGATGACACAAGATCACCTGAATTTCATTTTTATTGGTATTTCTTTCGCTATTTATATCGTGATTGCGGTGAAGTCCCGAGCGGGCTCGACCAAAGAATACTACACTGCTGGCGGCGGCGTTTCGCCCTTGGCGAATGGCATGGCGACTGCGGCGGACTGGATGTCGGCCGCGACGTTCATCTCGATGGCTGGCACGGTCGCGTTGAGCGGCTACGATGCGTCGCGCTTCTTGATGGGGTGGACGGGTGGCTTCGTGCTGCTGACGGTCTTGATGGTGCCGTATTTGCGCAAGTTCAACAAGGCGACGGTTCCTGACTTTATTGGCGACCGCTATTATTCAAAGCTGGCGCGTGGTGTGGCGGTGATTTGCGCGATCTTTATTTGCATGACTTACATCATGGGCCAAATGCGTGGCGTGGGTGTGGTGTTTTCGCAGCTATTCGGGATTGGGATTCCAGCGGGTGTACTGACTGGTGCGTCGATCGTGTTCTTCTACGCGGGTCTGGGCGGCATGAAAGGCATTACCTATACGCAGGTCGCTCAATACTGTGTGATGGCTTTTGCCTATACGATTCCTGCGATCTTTATTGCGATGGCGTTGACGGGGAATGTGATTCCACAGCTTGGATTGATAGGTAACTATACTGCGGATGTTGAGGTTATTCCGTTTTTTGAGAAGCTCAATAATATCAATCTCGAACTAGGCTTTCAGGAATACACCGCTGGTAAGCTCTCGAAGATAAACATGTTTTGCATCACCGCCGCACTGATGTGTGGCACGGCGGGCTTGCCGCACGTGATCGTACGCTTCTTCACGGTTAAGAATGTCGGCGCCGTGCGTAAGTCGGCTTGCTGGACGCTGCTGTTCATTGCCGTGATCTATCTCACGGCACCTGCAATTGGTGCGTTCTCGCGCGTGAATCTAATCAGCAACCTGCACCAGACCAGCTACACGGAAGCGCCTGCATGGTTTAAAGATTTCGAGGCGACAGGTCAGATGGCATGGGTCGATAAAAACAACGACGGTGTGATTCAATATTTTGGGCCAGCAAAATCCGAGATCGGCTCCAATAGTGTTTTTCAAGGTAAGGCGCCAGCGTATCCGGTCTATGACGCACCAGTGGAACAGCGTATCGGCGCGCTCGGTCAACGCCTGCTCGCTAATAAAGGAGATAACTCCAACCCGAACGAGTTATGGTTTGGTAATGATATCATGGTAATGGCGAACCCGCACATGGCAGGGTTGCCGATGTGGGTGATTTCGTTGCTGATGGCGGGCTGTATTGCTGCGGCACTCTCGACCGCGGCAGGCCTGCTGCTAGTGCTTTCGACTTCGATCTCGCACGACTTGATGAAGAAGATTATCAAGCCAGATCTGAGCGACCGGGAAGAAGTCCGGTACGCGCGCTTCGCGTCCTTTGTGGCGCTAGTGGTGGCGGCTTACTTTGGCATTAATCCGCCGTCAGCGTTTATCGCGAAGACCGTGGCATTCGCTTTCGGTCTAGCGGCCTCTTCCTTCTTCCCAACGCTACTTATGGGCATCTTTTCAAAGCGTATGAATCGCGAAGGGGCAATCGCTGGAATGCTGAGCGGGATCCTTTTCACTTTCGGTTATATCACTTACTTTCAGTTTCTAGATGGCACGCCCGATCAATACCTATTCGGAATTACACCAGAGGGGATTGGTTTCGTCGGCATGTTGATCAACTTTGCTGTGGCATTCATCGTGAGTGCATTCACTCCTGCGCCACCGCAGGAAGTGCAGGACATGGTCGAGAGTATTCACATCCCGAGTGGCTCGGGAGGGGCGTCGCATCATTAGCGGGCGATAAACCCTTGGGTGCAGTCGCCGTTTTGTTAGGGTGCCTTACTTCGCCGTCCAGCGCGACCATGTGCCACTCGGCACGGGGAGGACCTCGGCCTCGCCGGTGAGCAGCATTTCGCCGCACTGTGTTTTGCCGCTGGGGAGTAATTGCTGTAGTAGATTATCCAATACAATCGGTGTGAAGCCAGGTGTGTGGCTGGTCAAATACACAAAGCAGGGGCGATCGGTGAGCACGCTTTTAACTAGCTTTAGCGTGTCGAGTAGCGCGTGCTCGATTTTGTAGAGCTCGCCGCCTTTGCCGCGCCCGAAGGAGGGTGGGTCGAGAAGGATGCCATCGTAGCGATTGCCACGTTTGATTTCGCGGGTGAGGAACTTATTGACGTCGTCGACGATCCAGCGGATTGGGTGGTCGGTGAGTCCGTTCAGTTTGGCGTTTTCGCGAGCCCATTGCACCATGCCTTTAGAGGCATCGACGTGGCAGCAATGTGCGCCACCTTTCGCTGCGGCAAGGGTCGCGCCACCGGAGTAGGCGAAGAGATTGAGGAATTTGAGTGGTTCTTTGCGCTTGGGTGCTTCGGCGACCAGGGTCTGAGTAATCCAGTTCCACATGTCGCGTGTTTCGGGGAAGACGCCGAGGTGACCGAAGTCGGTGGTGGAGAGCTTTAGTGTGACATCGTTGACGGTGACTTGCCAAGCGTCGGGCAGTTTGTCGCGGCCACTCCACTCGAGGCCTTCCTTGCGAGTGAATGACGCGTCGGCCGACTTCCAGAGCTGCGGTTTGGATGGATTCCATACTGCTTGGGCGCAAGGGCGGTCGAGTGTGATTTGACCAAAGCGTTCGAGTTTTCGGCCGTGGCCACTGTCGAGAAGTGTGTATTCGTTTTTCATGAAGAAGAGTATGAATGTATAAAAGTGTGAAGGTGTAAAGGTGGGACGAAGCGCAGTAGCGCGAAGGTGGCCAAAGAGGTCTGCCGAGCTGGCCCTGTAGGGGTGACTGAACTGGGTGCCCTTTGGGCAAGTGGAGGAACAATATGGGAAGGGTTAATATGCTTTCATTCTTAATCATACGCTTACTCATAATCTTAATCCTGCGGTATGACGTGCAGTGGTTGAGCTGTTGGGCTGGAGATTAAGAGCAGTCGAAGTCGAGTTCGGCCATGGAGGGGAGGCAGGAGGCAGGTGGCAGGAGGCATGAGGCAGGAGGCTGGTGGCAGCAGGGAAGTGCTACTGTTAGCCATTCACACTTTTTATTTTCTAACTTTCATACTCAAGTGCGAAACACTTGCGCTTGCAGTTCCTCGCTCGATGCTTAGCATTTAAGTGATGGAAACGGTATTAGTTTTGACGATTAGTGGTAAGGACCGCGCTGGATTGGTCGAGCAGCTGGCGGAGGTAGTTGCCGCACATGGTGGCAACTGGGAGCATTGTCGGATGGTCCATCTAGCGGGGCGCTTTGTCGGCCTGCTGGAAGTGAGCGTCTCGGCGAACAACCAACAAGAGCTGGAGGCGGCTTTGCGCACGATTTCCGATCTAAATGTGATGATTGCACTGGGTGAGTTGACTGAACCAGAGGTGCAGGGACATTTTGATCTAGAAGTCGTCGGTTGTGACCATCAGGGCATTGTGCGGGACGTCTTTAAAGCGCTGGCCGCGGCGGGTGCGAATGTGGAAGAACTCAGCACCAAGACGGTCAATGCGCCGAAGTCCGGGGGTTTGCTATTTGAAGCGCGGGCACGCTTGGCTTGTGGTCCTGAAGTGCAGCGCGATGTGATTCAGGCGAATCTGGAAGCGATTGCTCAAGACTTGATGGTGGACATCCGCTGGTTGGATTAGGCTGCCGTTTTTTGCTGAGCAGGCTCTGGGGGCTTCGGCTTGAGCGTTTCTGTTCGGATCGGGTGTTGATGGTCATGTTCCTATTTTAGGCTGTAAAGCAGTGCGTCTGCGGCTTGCTTCAATCGTTCGATCTCGGTGCGTAGGTTTGAAATCGTCTGCTTGAGCTTTTGTTTCATGTCATACCGTAAGCTGGCCGGGCCGTATGTGTGAAAGCGGTAGGCGATATGAGTTTCTGCAGTCTTGAGTGCCCGTCGGATCGGGCGTAGGTGGGCTCGGTGGTATTCGGCAAGATCGTTTAGGCGAGCTAGGCCGACCTCGGTACTGAGACCCGTTTGGTCGATGTCGCAGACTGCTTCGATGTGTTGCAGTGTCTCGAGGTCGTCGCAGGCGTAGGCAGTTTGTATCTCATGCCAACGCTGCGCTCGGAGTGATTCTTCGAGAGTCGAATGGTCCGGGTGTAGGCGTTTGGCCAAGTTTCGATAACAGGTTTTAAGCTTTGGGGCTTTTACGTGTTTTTGCGGGAGAGAACTGCAGTCTGCGAAATCGCTTTGAGGTGAGCGGCTGTTTTGTGTGGCTGAATCTTCGGCAGAGGAGGCGTTGGTCTCTTTGGGAATCGATAGCACAAAGGTAAACAGAATGCCTCTTTTTTTATGGTCGAGGAGTTCAGCATGCACTGCTCTGATTCGTTCCGGGCAGGCCATGGCGCATTTGCTTAGTATTTCGAGTATGAATGCGTGTTCGCGTAGCTCTTCTTCTAGGCCACGTATTTGGGATAGTAATCTGCCGTGCTTCACGACGAGCCATCGCTTGAAGCTGGCGTGGTCCAGTTCTTCGAATTTGCGTAGCTGTGCCTGCTTCGTGCTGAGCTCTTCGCGAAGACGTTGGCACTTGGAGAGTGCTCTTTCCAGTGCCGGTGCTTGTTCGGTGGCGATCAGTGAGGTCGAGCTGTTTGTGGATGCGCGGCCAGTGGCTTTTCGTGGGCTTGCACTGGGGGATCGTCGCATCATCGGTAATTTGAGCGTAGTCGCGTTCGCATCAATTTAAAAGTGGACCGTATTTTACTGCAGAGCGATTCGACGCAAAAAGAGCGCAGCTGTTCGGCCACGCTCGTGATGATCGGGCAAGGCTATCTAAGGAAAAGCGAGTATGTCGTGCTTAAGCGCCAGGAATTCTCGCTGGATTTATCTGCGCTAGAAGAGGTGCCTTGGGCGGGTAAGCCTTTTAAGTGTAGCTATGACCCTGATTATGGTGGCTACCGATATGGCGGCTATGTGCTAGTATTGGAGAATTGCGCGGAAAAAATCGTCTTCACGAGGTCTTCCAAGACCCTCTGGGAGCGTATTGCTAGGAATGTTATCGAGGCAGAGTTGGAACTTGGGTATGATCGCGATTTTACAAGTGGCGAGGAGTTGTGGACGATTGATGGTCTGCCTGATAGTGTGCGTTAGTCGTAACGTGCGTGCATCGCTGCGAGTGGAAATTTTTTGCCTGGGCAGATGGTTTGTTCGCCCTTGAGTTCGCGGTGGCCGGCGAATTGAGTTTTCTTTTTGAGCACATCGCTTTGCAGCCAGTCCATGAGCTGAGTGAAGGCGGCGAGTTGCTTTTTGCTCGGCTGTGTCTGTTCAAAATTGCCGACTAGACAAATGCCAATCGCGGTGAGGTTGAGTTGGTAGCTCTTGAGGTGGCCGCCGAGTAATTGCTTAGTCCAGCGCGGGCCGATTTCGATCTCGCCGTCGCCGGAGTCGATGCCGTTGCCGATCAAAAAATGGTAGGCAAGGCCGTTTTGCATGCCGCGCCGGCGATGGGCGGCGTCGTATTTTTTGGCATTGCCGTATTTGATCGCGCTATGGTGGACGACGATGCGCTGCCAGTTGTCGCGACGCACCGCAATCCTGGCGGTGGCCGCGCGGACGTGCGATAAGAGATCTGTGGTGTTGACGATCGCCGGAGTGTGCAGCGTTTGTCCGACGCGGATCACGTCGCTGGAAAGGTTGTTGGCGCGCTTGAGGTCGCCGACGCTGATGCCGTGGGTGCGCGCGATGCCTCCGAGGGTGTCGCCCGATTGGACGAGGTATGTGTTGCCAGCCGAAGCGACGGCTGTTGTTGCGGCGCCTTGGCCGGGGATGTTTAACTTTTGCCCGACGCCGATCAGGTCGGTGGAAAGCCCATTAGCGCGGCGCAAGTCTGTGGTACTGACGCCGTGGCGCTGTGCGATGTGGCTTAGGGTGTCGCCTTTCCGTACGGTGTAGGTTGTATTGCCTTTTGCCAAATGTGCGCAGGCCAGACTGCCCAGCACAATGAGGCTGGCTTGTTTGGTAAAATCTCGGCGTGTAATGTGCATTTTCAGAATTTGAAGTATAATCTGAGCGTAGTTTGCAGACTTTGTGCGCTCTGTAAAGGCAGCGGTGTTTCGACGAGAGGCTTCTTGACTGATGCAACGTTTGTCGGTGCGGCTGTGCTACTTTTGAGATGGTGTCGGACTCGATTCGTCTCTTTAAAGTTAATGCCATCCTGGTGTGGCGCACTTTTTAAAAAAGAGGTTTCATGCAAACTTCCGCCGAATCAGGGGCACTCGGCTGTGGTTAATTGCCGATTGCTAAATGAGGTGGTCGGGGTTTTCAGGTTTGTGAATGCTGGTGGCACTGTCTCGAAGCTCGCTAAATCGGAATTATGCCTTTTCAGTTTGTACACACTATGAATTCCCTTCGTCATTTTTCTTTGGGTGAGCCGTTTCCGGCCAGCCCGCATGCAGTCATTAGTAGTCTACCTACTATGGAGGATGTGCGCGGCTATGAAGAGCATGATCCGCGGGTCATGAATGCAATAAAGTCCGGCTATCCGCGTTTCGTGGTGCATGCATTCGTGCAGAAGTTGGTTGAGTTCTATCAGCAGCGCGAGGGCTTGGAGAGGCAAGCGATGGTGTTGGTCGATGGGCGCCGTGCGGCGGATGACTTGTTGGCTGTGTTGGGCGCGCAGGTTGGTAAGCGGCAAGTCGAAGAGGGGATTTATCTGGTTTGTTGCGATGTGACTGCTGTGGATTTGGCGAAACGTCTGCGTAAATATGTGCAGCATATGGGTTGTGGGATCTATTCGCGCCAAGCGGAGGATTTATTGGTCAAGTATGGCCTCCTGCCGCGCGCCTACGAAGAAGCGCATGTTGCGGGCAATGTGCTGGCAGATGTTGAGCGCGTGCTTGCTAGTCAAATCGGATGTCGTGCTTCGGACGTGCTACTCGCCTCCTGTGGGATGAATGCGTTTTATGCAGGCTTTCGTGCAGTGCAGGA
>JBLHTV010000045.1:0-12621 GCA_047627755.1 Lentimonas sp.
CCTGGGATAGCGAACTGGCGGCACTTAACCAGCGCACACGCGTCTATCTCCGCGTCAACACACTCAAGACCACACGCGCGAAAGCCATCGAATGGCTCGCCACCTTTCACATTCCCGCTACCGAAGTGCCCGGTCTACCAGACGCGCTAGCACTCCTCCCCGGTAAAACCATCCCCAAATCTGTCCGCATGGACGGCCGCGTAGAAATTCAGGACGGCGGCTCGCAAATGATCGCCCCACTCCTCGATCCTCAACCCGGAGAGCGCGTGATCGACGCCTGTGCAGGTGCCGGCGGCAAATCGCTGCATCTCGCCGCTCTGATGCACAATGAAGGCCAGATCTTCGGCATGGACATCGCCAAACGTAAACTTCTCGAACTGGAACGCCGCGCCAAGCGCGCGGATGCCGGTAAGATGATCAAATCACGGGCAATCACTTCGACCATCACAACCGACTACGCCGAAGTGGCCGACCGCCTGTTGATCGACGCACCTTGCTCTGGCCTAGGTACCTTAAAGCGCCAACCCGACCTGAAATGGCGACTTACGCATGAACAAATCGACAAAGTACGTAGCATTCAGGCCGAGTTATTAAGCAAATATACAGCGATGCTCAAACCGGGCGGCCGTTTGGTCTATGCCACCTGCTCTATTTTACCCTCGGAGAACCGCGCCGCGGTGGACCACCTGTTGAGCCAAGGCGGATTCAGCCTAATCAAAGAATGCCCGGTCTCCCCTGCAGGCACCGGATATGACGGATTCTACGCGGCAGCCTTGGTGAAAGATCCTGTTTAAACAGATCCTGGGAGGGGACATAACCTCTCTGGACAAAGAAGGGTGTTCAGTTTCCCACGTTCAAAGCAGTGTGTAGATGCGTCTAAGCGAGAGTATCGCATGTTCATACAAAGAGTTCTGCCGAAGTCAAAAATTAGGGACAGGCTCATTTCTTAACTCTCAAATGGCTTAGGCGAATTATAGACGAAAAGTTGCTCCGCCGTGATCTCTATTCTCGCTTCTGATTGTATCGATCGGAAGCACGCTCGGTGGTTTTCGATGTCGCGGGAAACCTTTACCATAGTGCTGTATGCGTGGTTCGGTTTGTTTAAAATCGGCTTTTTCATCTTTAACGTCGTGCCGTTGTGGAGCGGTTGATCATCGGCTGATGTGGGTGGAAGATGGCGTCGCTTGGCTGTCCTTTGAGTTTTTATTGAAGTTAAATAGAGCTAAAAGTTGATTAAGTTTAACTTATGCTGATTAATGCTCATGTAAATGCTGCTAATTAATACCACAGAGGGGAATCGCACGGAAGGTGGTACGGTTGGACCGATTCGACAGGCTGTGCTTGTTATTAATTGCGGCAGTTCGTCGGTTAAATTCGCGCTGATTGACACAGCCTCATCTGAGCCTCTGATTACTGGATTAGTCGAGTGCTTGAACAGTGCCGATGCCGAGTTGAGTTATAAAGTGGACGGTCAAAAAGCATCGAAGGCCCTGCCTGATGCGGATTTGGTCGCTGCTTTGAGCGAAGTCATTGCCGTGTTGCCCGCTAACGCTGAGGTGGTCGCTGTGGGGCATCGCGTGGTGCATGGCGCAGAAGAATTTGCTGCGAGTGTGCTCATCAGTGAAGAGGTATTAGCCGTGCTGGAGAAGTGCTCCGCGCTCGCTCCGTTACATAATCCAGCAAATATCGCGGGGATACGTGCGGCTCAGGCGATGTTTTCTGATCAGCCTCAAGTGGCGGTGTTTGATACGGCCTTTCACCAGACGCTTCCGAAGCATGCGTATTTATATGCGGTGCCTTATAGCTGGTATGAAGATCTCGGTGTGCGTCGCTATGGATTTCATGGCACGAGTCATCACTATGTGGCGGCTGAGACTGCGCGTCGTATGGGCTATGACATGTCGGAGTTGAGCATCGTGATCGCTCACCTCGGCAATGGCTGCAGCTGTTGTGCGATCGAAGCGGGGAAAAGTGTCGATACGACGATGGGGCTGTCTCCTTTAGAGGGTCTGGTCATGGGCACGCGCAGTGGTGATATTGATCCCGCACTACCAGAATTTATCGCGGCTAAACTAGGTTGGTCTCTTGATCAGATTATGACGGTGCTCAATAAGGAGAGCGGTCTGCTCGGCATCTCTGGACAGAGCAATGATATGCGCACCTTGGTCAATGCAATGGACGAGGGTAATGAGCGCGCGGCGCTGGCGATCGAGGTATTCGCTTATCGCTTGGCAAAGTCGATTCTCGGTCTGACGGCGGCTTTGACTAAACTCGATGCGATTGTCTTTACTGGTGGTATTGGCGAGAATTCTCATGAGGTTCGTGCTAAGACGCTGGCTCATATGCGGGTCTTGGGTGTGCAAATTGATCCAGAGTTGAATGCTCAAAATGGAGATGCCGCGACTGGCCGTATTACGAAAGAGGGGACACTCCCTTGCCTCGTCGTAGCGACGAATGAAGAGCTGATGATCGCTCGTGAAACTCTAAATGTAACTCAATCATGAAACATGTCTTTTTCCTAGCAGCCTCCGGAGTTGAAAGTGGTCTCACTTCCATATCCTTGGGTGTCTTTCGTGCCTTGGATCGTCGTGGTATCCGCGTCGGCTTTTGTAAGCCCATTAGCCAAGAGTCTTTTCCTGACGGTGAAGTCGATCCTTCGATCAGTCTAGTGTCGAGCACGACCGGCTTTAAGCCCGTCGCTCCAATGTCGCTTGAAGAGGCGGAGCGCTATGTGCGCAATGATCGAATGGATGATCTGATGGAGAAGATCGTCGAGCAGATCAGCACGCATGCCGACGAGGTCGACGTGATGGTGGTCGAAGGTCTGTTGCCTACCGAGAGCCAGTCATTTCCGAATCGTATTAATCGATCGGTGGTGAAAGCGCTGAGTGCCGAAGTTATTTTGGTCAATGCGTTGCAAAGCACGTCGATGGCGGATCTACAGGAGGACTTGGAAATGGCCGCTTCGTTGTATGGAGGTTGGCAGAATAAGAATATCATCGGCTGTATTTTAAATAAAGTGCAGGCCATGGGCAGCGATACTTTGAGCGAGACGATTTGTGTGCATGGCACGAGCCACAGCAACCGTCCCTTGAAGCAGATGAGCGCTGAAGAGCTCACTGCTTTGAAGCAACGGATCACGACTGATTGTTCTCTATTTAAAGACGGCAGTTTTGAGTTGATCGGTTGTGTGCCATGGAATCCGGATTTGCCATCGTTTCGTGTCAGCGATGTCGCGCGTCATTTAGATGCGAAGATCGTAAATACGGGGGATTTAGATGGCCGTCGCGTTAAGAATGTATCGCTTTGCGCTCGTAATCTTTCGCATATTCTACATGTGTTTGATGCCGGTCATTTGTTAGTGGCGCCGAGCGATCGTATTGATATTTTGCTCACGGCAGCGTTGGCTACCATGGATAAAATTCCGCTATCTGGGATTGTTTTGACCGGTGGCATGGAGTTGAGCGAAGCAGTTTCGGATCTGTGCCGGCCCGCATTTGAGCAGGGGCTCCCGGTGCTTAGCGTCCAGACAGACAGCTTCGATACCGCGACGGCACTTTCCAGAATGCGTAACTACATTCCCGGCGACGACATTGAGCGTTTTAATACGACACTCGATTTTGTTGCCCGTCATTTGAATATGGAGGCACTCGGCTCACGCGTGGCAAGTGACCTCGAAGTGCGTATGTCGCCAGCCGCTTTCCGTTACCAACTATCGAGACGCGCACGTAAGGCGAATAAGCGCATCGTGCTGCCCGAAGGTGATGAGCCGCGCACGATTATGGCGGCTGCTGCGTGTCAACAACGTGGCCTGGCTCGATGCGTGCTAATCGGCAACCCCGACGAAGTGCATCGTGTGGCACAGCGTCAAGGCGTGGATCTTACGGGTGTCGAAATTATTGATCCGGAGGCAGTTCGTGAGCGCTATGTGCCGATGCTCATGGAGATGCGTAAGCATAAAAACATGACTGAGAAGGAAGCACGTGAGGCACTTGAGGATACCGTGATGTTAGGCACTGTGATGCTCGCATTGGATGAAGTGGATGGGCTCGTTTCTGGGGCCGTGCATTCTTCGGCCAGCACGATTCGTCCTGCCTTACAATTGATCAAGACCAGCCCCGGCGCTAAGGTCGTCTCATCCGTATTTTTCATGTGCTTGCCTGATCAAGTGCTAGTGTATGGTGACTGTGCGGTTAACCCGGATCCGAATGCCGAGAGCTTGGCCGACATCGCGATTCAGAGTGCGGAGTCTGCGGAGAACTTTGGCATCCCTGCACGTGTCGCGTTGATTAGCTACAGCACAGGAGTCTCTGGTTCCGGTGCCGATGTGGAGAAAGTGCGTGCTGCGACTGAGTTGGCGAAAGCCCAGCGTCCTGACATATTGATCGATGGGCCACTGCAATACGATTCGGCAGCTGTCAGTGATGTAGCCAAAACGAAAGCGCCAGATAGTAAAGTCGCAGGGCAAGCCACGGTGTTCATCTTCCCTGATTTGAATACAGGCAACACGACTTACAAGGCGGTGCAACGAGCTGCCAATGTGATCAGTATTGGGCCCATGCTGCAAGGCTTGCGCAAGCCGGTGAACGATCTCTCTCGTGGAGCACTCGTGGACGATATCGTTTACACTATCGCGATCACCGCGATTCAAGCCGACATCTGATCCACCACTGCGGGGGTATATTTCAACAAAGCCGTCACTGTAATTTTCGAAATCTTAAAGGGACAAAATCTTAAAATAAGGGACAGGTTATAAAGCGTTGCTTGGCAAAGATGCCATTCGCTTATGGATCGATGATCAGGTTCCGCCGTTGCTTTAATAGAGCCGAGAAAAGGGTCGTTCCGGAATGTTTAAGGTCTTTCTCTAAGCCGCTTTCCGATCAACGGATAAGAATTAAAGGACACCCATAATTTATGCGTGCAAAAACCTTGCTCCAACCGCGGGTTTGGATAGTTTTCTGCGATGTGGGCTACTTCTTGGCAGATCAGTTAAACGACGCGGAAAAAACGCCATCGTATGCATACGATGACGCGGCGGGCGTAACTGCATTTATTGGCAGAAGTCTTTCATCCACTGCTGCTTGTGGTCGATCTATGAGGGAGGTTGAGGGGCCAGGAATACCCTATGACCCCGCTGGTGCATTGTTGTTAGTCTCTAATTGGCCAAACAGAGATCCCATTGCTGAACGAGGTGGTCTGAACCTCTATGCATTTGTTGAGAATCAAACTGCAATTAAATGGGATAAGTTGGGGAATCAAGGATGTCGGCCATGTCAGCGATCTAGTAGTGCAGTGCCTTATGTTGAAACGGAGGCGACTCCATGGATGAACCATTTCGTTAATGCGTTAGGCGACCCGTTGACTTCTATTAAGTTCACATGTTACGTGGCTGGGACACGAACTTGCCCGAGGAAATGTCTTCGGTCGGAATCTTGTAAGTTAAAGCTTAGCAGTGCTCGTATTGCAGTGGGAGGGTATGGTAACTTGATGGCAGACATGGTATTTTCGACGGCTGGAGGTTCAGCGGTTTTGGCAAAATTAGTTGATGCCGCGACGGGGGGCGGAACCTCCACGACTAGCGGAGAAGTAGGAAATGTCGCTGGAGTTGAGGTCGTGACAGAAGAGGTCGATCGATTTATTACTGCATGCTCAAATCTTTAGTTATGTTAATAATATTCACCGCTACTTTAATAATATCGTGCTCACTATTAGCGATATTCTCTTTTGTTAAGAAAGAGCCTAGTTTAGGCTTCTTTCTGTTGATACCTGTTTTACTACCTTTTATTAAGATTCTTTGTGTTAAATCTATCGAACTCAGAGAATTGTTTTATATTTTTAGGATCATAGAATTGTCATTTTATTTATTACTAGGTTACCTTATTCTCATGAAGTTGAGAAGGCTGAAGCAGGATCCGATTAAAGGTGAAGTGAACCCGAAATAATGGGACTGGGGACTGAAAAGGACTGAAAAAGGGGTCATGTCATTACTTTTGTGGTAATGGCATAACCTCTGCTTGAAATTGGATTACACCAAGCTCACCACAAAGGTAATGACATGACCCCTTTTCTCTGCCGTTTGGCCGTGATCATCCAGAGCACCAGCGCGGCGGGAAAGTCGATGCTGATGGAATCAATCCTGGCCTTCACGCCCGAGGAGGAGCGAATCAAATACTCAGGGATCTTTAAAAGGGACAGGCTATAAAACGTTACGGAGGTTGGACTTTTTGAATTAGTTGGTTTCTTTGTGTTGTATGAGGATGCGACGTTTGAAAGTGAGTGGTCGTGATGCGGTGTATCATGTGATGACCCGTACTGTGAATGGTGAGTTGCTGTTTAAAGATCGAGAGAAGGAGATGCTTCGGAAGATGATCCGTCAGGTCTCGGACTTCTGCGGTGTGGATGTGCTCACATATTGCGTTATGTCGAATCACTTCCACGTCTTACTGCGAGTGCCAGATGGGGCCGCCGTGTCGGATTGTGAATTGATGAGGCGCTACAGGGTGCTCTATCCCAAGCCTACGAAGTATCAAGAGGCTTCAGTGGAGATCATGGAGGCTCAGCTTGAAGCAGGCGGTGAGGAGGCTGAGGCGATTCGACGTAAGTTGCTGGCGCGAATGTCCGATGTGTCCGAATTCATGAAAGCGGTGAAGCAGCGTTTTTCTGTCTGGTATAATCGTTCGCATCAGCGCTATGGCACGCTGTGGGCCGAGCGCTTTAAATCAGTGCTGGTCGAGGGGCAGGGGAACCCATTGCAAACGATGGCTGCTTATATTGATCTCAATCCAGTGCGGGCTGGCTTGGTCGAAGACCCGAAGGATTACCGTTTTTGTGGTTATGCGGAAGCGGTGGCTGGTGATGCCGAGGCGAAGCGGGGATTGATTCACATCTGGACTGACCGTGGTGCGAAGCGGATCGATTCAGCCCTACGGATGCATCGGCTGTTGATCTTTGGTAAGCATGCATCGGGTGCTGGTTTGTCTGAGATGACGCGTGAGCGTGCGTTGAAAATCCTCGATCAGGAGGATGGCGAATTACCAAAGTCAGTGATGCTTCGCTGTCGCGTGCGTTATTTCACTGACGGTGCGATCTTGGGCTCTGCTGAATTTGTGCGCGGATTCACCGGATTTTGGCAAATGGAGCGCGGGCGAAAGCATCCACCCCAGGTCAATGCGATGCGTGGCTCGCATTGGGGCGACCTCGCTGTAATCCAAGGATTACGACGACAGGTCTTCGGTTGACTCGTGTTCTTTTGATTGGCTATCGAATCATTATTTATTGCTAAAACTCCCGGCTGAGGGCGATTCGGTAACGTCGGCCTGCTAGACTGTAGAGTGAAGTGTCATAGCCGTCGGCAAATGCGCCAGCGGCGAACGGTGGTGCTTCGTCGCTTACATTGTCAACGCCGACGGTGAGTGTGGTGTTACTGAGCCACACGCCAGCGGTCGAGGGCCAGCGATAACTGGCGACGAGATCGAGTGTCGTGTATGAGTCGATTTCGCGTGATTTTTTGTCGTCGGTGAAGGCGGCATTGTCGTCGAGTGAATGGGTGTAGTTGAGCGTGCCGCCGAGGGTGAGCCCTTTACGTAACCAAATAAGTTCAAGGTAGCCTTTGTAACGAGGGATTGAGCCACGGCCGATGATATTGCCGCCAGCAGCACGCGGATCGACCATATCACCGAGGTAAGACTGATACGGGGAGTCGTCCGAAGCTTTTAGTTTATAAGTCAGGACTTGATTCACGCCGAGAGTCGCTTGCCAGAGGCCATTCGCAGTCGGTTCCTTGTAGCTGAGTTTGGTGTCGATTCCATCGGCGGTTGATTCCGCCGCATTAAACCAGTTTGCGTAGACAAGGTAGAGGGCTTGAGTGCTAGTACGGATGACAGATGCGTCCCCAATGTCGTTGCCTAGTGCTGCTTGATCGACGAAGTGTTGCGCACCATTGACGATGACATCCTCAGTCTCGATTCGGTAGTAATCGACCGATACGCGCCAGCCCCGTGTCTTGTTGGGTTCGAATGCGACGCCGATATTCAGGTTGGTGGATTTCTCTGGATCGAGATCCGAATTGCCTCTGACGTTGGTTGGTATGGTTGGGTTGTTTAGCGTAGAGCCAAGTGGGTCATTATAGATGGGAAATACCCAGATATCTCCTCCATAGCTTTCGGTGAGGGTCGGTGCTCGGAAGGATGTGCCATATGCAGCACGTAGCTGAATCGCTTCGTGTGGTTGGTAGACGAGCGCTGCTTTGTAGACAAAGGCGTCATAGTCATTGGAGTCATGACTGCTACCGGCAGTGGGCTTATCCTGATAGTCTTCGTATCGGGCGGACAGGCTCAGGTCTAGCTTTTGATGATTGTTGGAAAATATCGGGATCAACGTTTCGGCGTAGATCGATGCAACTCCGCGTTCGGCTGAAAAGGAGCTTTCCTCAACGCCTCCCAAATTTGAACCAGACTCAAATAGAGAGTCTATATCGACATCGATTTCTTCTTTTCGAAATTCGAGTCCCGTCGCGAGTAGAACTGTCCCGCTCGGGAGTTCAAAGATGGGGGCATTGGCTTTGAGATCATAGCTCCAGAATTCTTCGTCGTAGTGATTTGTTGGGTTGCGGGCGGCGGTCGCGAGCGCTGCGGCGTTGTCATATCCCGGGCCAGATGCATACGCGGATGCAAATGGGTTGAATGCCCCGGAGGTAATGAGACCTACCATCGCGGATTTGTCTGCGATGCCAGAGTAGTGCGCATCGAGATCTGTTTTGATGTAGAGGCCTGCCGTTTCCCAATTCCACTCACCGATTTGACCACGTAATCCGACGAGCCCGCGCATTGCGGTTTTCTCTTGATCGATTTCAAGATTACCAATTTCAAAGCTGCGGTAGTTGACTTGATTCAAATCGTCAGGGTCGATGCCTGTCGGAAGGTGTGGACTGCTTTTTGACGCTGCGAGGATTGTAGGCTCAAAAAAAGAGCCAGACCACGGAGCAGGGGCTAGCCCATTGTTGAACTCGCTGTCGGTATAGAGCAGTTCGCTCCAGATTTGCAGGGTAGGGGTAATATCGTGGCTAATGTTTGCCATGATGTTGCTGCGCTCCACTTCCGGAATCGCCACGGCCGACTCGCTGAAGTTGTAGCGTTCATTCTTCTCATCCCACGGGCGATAGTCGGATAGATCGCTCGGCGCTGATATGCCATCCTTCAATACATATTCGGTGCCGCCGACATTAATGCGCCCAGGGTAGGTGAGGCTGCCTTGGTTTTGACCACTTTGATTACGTCGGTCAGTATCCCTAGATATGTGACGATCACGCGCCTCAATGGAATTGCGCTGATACCAACTGCCGAGTAGCAGGAGGTGTGTCGATTCGTTGAGATTTTGACCGGTCAGGAACGAAATTGACTTCTCTGAAGCATCTCCATCTGAAGTGTCGCTATAGCTCGAATCAACACGGTTGCCAGTGAAAGTGTCGTGTAAGAGTATGTTGACGGTGCCTGCCACGGCGTCTGAACCATAGGCGACGGAGGTGCCATCAGTGGCGACCTGGATCTCTCGAATCGCGGCGGAGGGGATTAAGTTAAGATCGGCAAACCCACCATGCTGATATCCAACAGCGCTGTTGCCTCCCGCACGTCGGCCATTGATTAAGGTCAAGGTCGATAAATTTCCGAGCCCATGTATATTCGCACCAGCCGAGCCGGTGCCACTGTTGCTATCATTCTCGGAGTTGGTCGTGCCGAATGAGAAGGGCTGCTTGCGAAGCGCTTCGATCGGTGAGGCATTGCCCCAGAGATCCAATGAATCTGAGTCGATCACAGTGAGCGGAGCTGGACTGGTTTCACTCGAAACAGGCAGGTGACTACCGGTAACGGTGTAGGGGTCCAGTACTGTCAACGACGACTCTGTTGCCAGTTGAGCGCTAAGAGGCATCAGGGGGGCGAGGAGTAATAATGTAAGTGCTATTCGGGCGCGGGGCTTCATGTAACTATTGTTCAGATCATTATCTGTTCTAGATCATTGCAGTGCCTACAAGGTAAATAGTGCGCTGAGTCAGCTTTTCTGCCTCTTACATCATCCTGAGGGGATTCAAACACGATCACATCAACCTAGGTGCTGCAAGTTGTCATCGACTAGGTTTTGAATAATTATCTCCTAGTATTTGAACGTAATAGCAGCAAATGATATAGGTGCATTAAGTCGCTGAGTGGGCCGATTACCGAGCTTCATACGTCTCTAGGTGCCATTCGGTATACATGCGCACGATGGAGAATGTGGGCGCGTGGTGACTTTGGCGAAGTCTGGTCAAATAAAGAGCCTGCAAGTCTTTGACTTGCAGGCTCTTAAAAAGCTGGCGGAGAAGATGGGATTTGAACCCATGGAACCCTTTTGAGGTTCACTTCTTTAGCAAAGAAGCGCTTTCGGCCACTCAGCCACTTCTCCATACCAATACGGAGGAAGAAAGCGGGCTGAGCGCGAAGATCAATCCTTATTTTCAGAGAATTTACGAAACTCTCCGAATCGCGGAAGATACTGGATATTCCGCCGGATTTCGGCAGAAGCCACAACGCAACCTGCCTTCGAACATTAGATCCGTTGCTCTTCGATGTCGTAGACGTCGAACCAGGTGTAAACGATTTTGTCGGAAGGGATGAACTCTGCGACGTAGCCTTCGAGAAACAGCTGAAGCTCGATCGGCATCTCACTGATCCGCTTGGTGCGTAGATCGTTGTTCCATTGCACCAGTGCCTCCTGTGTATGATCAATCGCGGTGGCTTGGATCCACTCGGCTACAGCGGCATTATCAGCTCCAGTAGCCACAAAAGCTTTGAAGTTCTCCGCAGTGATTCCGGCAAAAGTGAGGAACAGTTGGTCGAGTGGGCAATCGAAGTGATACTCACCTGCAGTCCCTGCGATCACCGCTCGGCACTTGTCGAGTGTGCGCGCTGCGATGACGTAGCCAGCCAGTGTCGCGCGCGGGCTATGGGGGAATTCTTTACTTAGATCGAGAGAGCTTAGGTTAGATGTGGTCATTATGGATAGGAGAGCGTTTGAAGGAACTACCTATTCCAATTTATTAGTTTGGCTCCTTTGGGGGCAGGTTTAGCGATACGTCAGTCACTTTTAACAATCTTTCAGAAATGGAGCTGTCACGCTAGCCTTTGTCTGTTTAATGCCTTCGACTGCACCTTGATAGAGCAGTTCACCTCCCGCATCGCCGCCGTTGGGGCCGATCTCTATCAGATAGTCAGCATCGGCGATCACGTCCAAATGGTGTTCAATGACGACTACGGTGTGGCCCTTGTCGACTAGGCGGTGCAGCAGTTCGATGAGGCGTTCAACGTCACTGAGGTGAAGGCCGATGGTGGGCTCTTCTAGGATGTAGAGGTTGCCTTGGCCTTTGTCGTATTGGCGCTCCTTGTAGGTGGGCATGCCTTTGGCTAATTCGCTGACGAGTTTGAGGCGTTGGGCTTCGCCTCCAGAAAGGGTGGGGGAATATTGCCCGAGCGCGATGTAGCCAAGCCCAGTTTCGACCATGGCTTCGAGTAAACCTTTTAGGCCGGTGTGGAAGCTGAAGAATTCGGCTGCTTCCTCGAAACTCATGAGTAAGGCGTCGGCGATGTTTTTTCCATTCCAGCGCAGTTCGTCGAGTTCCACGCCGTAGCGTCGGCCGTTGCAATCCTCACAGGTCACATAAGTGTCAGGCATGAAATTCATTTCTAGCTTCAGCCGGCCTGCGCCTTTGCAGGTCTCGCAGCGACCCCCCTTGGTGTTGAACGAGAAGGTGCCGGCGCTGTAGCCTCGTGCGCGGGCTTCAGGCAGGCTGGCGTAGATGTCGCGGATGATGTCGAACGCACCGATGTAAGTGGCGGGTGTGGAGCGCGGAGTTTTACCGATCGGCGATTGATCGACTTCGATCACTTTTCGCACGGTTTCTGCACCGTGCAGCGCTTTAAAGACCATCCCGCTCTTCGAGCTCCCCTCGTTAAACAGGTGGGAAGTTTGTTTGGGTGTCAGCTTAGCGGATTTTATTTCGATCGCGGACTCGACCAGTGGCTTTAATAAGTCGCGGGTGAGGGTGGACTTGCCGGCGCCGGAGACGCCGCAGATTGCGGTGAGGCGGTGCTTTGGGATTTGTACATCGAAGCCCTTGAGGTTACGCAAGGCAGCGCCTTCTAGACTGATCCATTGCTCGTTGCTCTTTTTTTTGCGAGGGCTCCATTGCGCGGGGAGTGGGCGACATGTCCCTCGCAAGGGGTGCGGCATGCTTTTACGTAAGTATTTACCTGTGATCGATGCCTTGTTTGTACGCAGTTGTGCGAGCGTGCCACAGGCGACTATTTCGCCGCCATGGATGCCTGCGGCCGGGCCGATGTCGATGATTTGATCGGCGTGCTTCATGGTATCCTCGTCGTGTTCGACGATGAGGAGGGTATTGCCACGATCGCGGAGTTGTTCAAGAGCGGTGATCAGTTGTTCGTTGTCGCGCGCGTGTAGACCGATGGATGGCTCATCGAGCACATAGAGAACGCCTGAAAGGTTGGAACCGAGTTGAGCAGCGAGTCGGATGCGTTGCGCCTCACCGCCTGAGAGTGTGGCAGTGGCGCGATCGAGGCCAAGGTAGTTGAG
>JBLHTV010000046.1:0-12612 GCA_047627755.1 Lentimonas sp.
TACAGCGTCAAAGCATCGACTGCCTTGAATCCATCAAAACTCACGGTCAAGTCTTCGATCGCTAATAGAAAATCTGTATCACTTGGCATCTGGCACCTCCTTTTCGAACTCAGTTATAGTTGGTATTACTTCAGGCTCGCTGGAAGCGATCGGTGACTTGGACCATATTCTACCAAACCACACTTTGACGTGGTCGTGATAAAGACCGGCTAGGCCTTTAGGTAAAAAGAGTACAATCACAATAAATGTAGCTCCATATAGAAACATCCACAGTGTCGGATAGGCCTCCGAGAAAGCTGATTTTGCAGACAAGACTGCAAGCGCTCCATAGACCGCCCCGAAGATACTTTCACGCCCCCCGACTGCCGTAAAGATGACCATGTCGATCGATGGTTGAATGCCGATTAAGTTAGGCGACATAAATCCTACCTGCAGAGTGAACAACGCTCCCCCGATTGAGGTAATCACAGCAGCGAAGCAGAATATAAAAACTTTAAATGCAGTAATGTTATATCCGGAGAATCGAACGCGTGCCTCTTTATCGCGCTGTGCGACAAGGACACGCCCTAAGCGTGTAGATATAATATAACGGCTAAGCAGCACGCAGACTAGTAACAATAGCACACAGACAAAATATAGGATGTATTGGGAGGACTCCTCTCGAATGTCCCAGCCGTTGAGCGTCTTCAGATCTGTCATGCCGTTGATCCCGCCAAAGAAACCTTGATTACCAACAATAAAATACCACGCACACGCCACCATAGATTGTGTCAGAATCGCGAAGACCACTCCAGTCACTCGCCCCTTGAAATAGAACACACTCATAACAAATGCTAACAGAGCCGGTAAAATCAGAATGAGCATCACCGTCAAAGAGAAGCTCTTAAACGGATACCAAAACAGCGGCAGTTCAGTGATCTGATTCCAATCCATAAAATCAGGTATCCCTGGTGTCGTTTGGATCGCAGTCGTGACTGGGTCGGAAGCTTCTAGCTTAAGGAACATCCCCATGCAGTATCCACCAATCCCAAAGAATATCCCTTGCCCCAGGCTAAGTATGCCAGCCTGCCCCCAGCACATCACCAACCCGATCGCAGCAAATGCATAACAGAGATATTTCCCGGCCATGTTTAACCTAAACGGGCTGAGTCCCAGCGGTAAGATGACGAGTAGAATAACTGCAAGAATTATAAAGCCAATGAGGCCTTCCTTACTTTTAAACAGTCGCTCATAGAGAAGCTTAGCAAAGCCAGCATCTGTATATTTTTGTATCGAGTTCATCTGTTTTTATATTGATTGTGATCGGGTTAACTTCTGACCTTGTCCGAGAATAGACCCTTGGTGAATTTCATCAGCACGATGAAGATGACGAGATAGAGCCACACTTTGGCTAACGATCCTGTCATGAAAAATTCCAGAATTGACGAAAGCAGCGCGAGGAAACCAGCGGAGATAAAGAGTCCAAGTAGACTGCCGAGACCACCGACCACTAGCACTAAGAACGAATCCACTATGTAGTTTGTTCCGGCGGAGGGCGAAGTGGACGCCATCGTCGTGAAGAATGCACCTGCTATGCCAGATATCCCACAGGCGATCGCAAAGGAGAAGCGATCCGTCATCTTCGTGTTAATACCGAGCGCCGCAGTCATTTCACGATTCTGCGTGGTCGCACGCATCCGTAAGCCCATGCGTGTTTTCTTCGTATAAACGACTAGACCAACCGTCAGTGCGATCGTCAGCCCCAAGAGCACCAATCCACTCACTGGAATATCAATCATCTCACTAACTGACCAAGACCCCAACAGCCATTCAGGTAAATCCGCACTCGTCTCACGTGCACCAATAAAGGTCCGAAAACTCTGCTGCATTAGAAGGCTAAGGCCCCAAGTCGCGAGCAGCGTATCCAATGGCCTCTTGTATAGCCGGCTAATAAGCAACCACTCGACTAGATAACCAACCCCGAAGGCGATTCCGAACGATAAAGGTATTGCGAGTATGATATAATAGTTCGCAAGGGAGGGGACGCTCTCGGTAACAAATTGAGAGAAAAGGCACATTGTATATGAGCCCAAAACGAGGAACTCAGCATGCGCCATATTAATCACACCCATCTGTCCAAAAATAATATATAGCCCCATTCCCATCAGCGCATAGATGCAGAGCAAGCTGACCCCGCTAAATGATTGCATGATTAGAATCGAGTAAATTTCTTGTGCTGTATAATCTCCCATGGCGTATCGCTTTTTTAAATGTGTCCGTCCGTGTCTATTGCCTTCACCCATTAAGCTGCTGCCCGGATGTACCGAGCAGCAGCGCGTGGTGCTGAATTAATTATAAATAATTCTTATTGGTAACCTTTGGGGAATGGATCTGGCTCAATCAATTCTGCAGAGACAGCAACCACTTCGAATTGGCCATCTGCCTTCATCTTACCGATCTTCGTGCGGCTCCATAGGTGCTGATTCGTGTCGTGCACACGGACGTAGCCTTCTGGGGCATTTGGTAATTCGATGCCACCATGTGCGGCATGGATTTTATCGATATCAAAGCTACCAGCCTTCTCGACCGCAGCTTTCCAGATCCAAGGACCGAGGTAAGCAGCTTGAGTCACGTCACCGATCACAGAGTCTTCGCCCCACATTTCTTTGAATGCTTTAACGAAAGCTATGTTGTTTTCGTTCTCTTGAGACTGGTAGTATTTCATACTCGCGTAGAAACCTTCAGCATTCTCGCCACCGATCCCGAGTAGCTCGTCTTCGGTCGTGGACAGTGTCAGTAGATCATACTTCTCAGAAGTAATACCAGCTGCTTTAAGCTGCTTATACCATGCAACATTACTTCCGCCTACGACGGCTGTGAAAATTAGATCAGGCTTCTTCAGCTTGACCTTGTTGATCAATGAACGGAAGTTTGTATGCCCGAGAGCATAGTAATCTTCCCCCACAACCTTACACGACGGATCCTTCTTTTTCAGATACCGCTCAATGTGGTTACGCGCAATCTTCATAGAGGTTCGAGGCCAGATGTAATCAGAACCGATCAAGTAGAACGTTCTAGCTCCAAGTTCTTCGTAGGCCCAATCTAGCCCCCAGATGATCTGCTGTGTCGCTTCTTGTCCGGTATAAACAACATTCTTCGATGCTTCCAAACCCTCATAGAAAGTCGGATAGTAAAGCATGTTATTTTCCTTCTCAAAGATAGGGAGCACTGCCTTGCGGGATGCGGATGTCCAGCAACCGAAGACACAAGCAACTTTATCCTGTGTAATTAGCTTTTTGGATTTTTCAGCAAAAGTAGGCCAATCACTCGCACCGTCTTCTTGAATAATCTTAATTTGACGTCCAAGAATACCGCCCATTTCATTGATCTGTGAGATCGCGAGACGCTCAGCTTCGACTGAACCTGTTTCACTGATCGCCATTGTTCCGGTGATCGAGTGTAGTTGCCCAACTGTTACAGTCGTATCTGTAACCGCGAGCCCTGTAGTATTAACGACCGAAGTCGGATAGTCCGCTGCATTAAGTCCTCCCAATGCAAGTGAGGTCAACCCGCACAATGCGGCGAGTTGATGCTTTAGTTTGATTGTCCGTTTCATTTTTTTATTATTTTTGTTTTTTTATTTAGCCTACGCAGCCATGACTGACCGCTCTGCTTCATCATAGATATCCATCCTGAAAAAACTCTGTATCTGCTCACGACTCAGCTCCAGTGGAGTCTTAGTTAAGTGATTTTGATTGATCTCTCCTAACACCCAGCGCGCTTTCGCTTCGGTCGGTGCGCTTGCATTATTCCGGCGGAATATAATCGCATCCAATGAGCTAGACTGCATGCCCATCCCCAGTTGAAAGGGCCCCTGTAGTGCATTTAGCAACGCAGCTTCACTGACATTGATGTATCTCCGATCCGACAGCACCTTTGCTAGCTCACACTTGTTGTATGATTTATCACAGTACTCAGCTGCTCGAATGAGGGCACCAATCATAGCTACATGCTCCTCATGTCTTTGTATTTCAAAGTCAGCGCCCACTAACAAAACTTTTTCAGGGTGCATTTCATCCACTTCGCCAGTTAATGCGGCGCACCAACAAACCCCCTTGATTAAACCAATGGAGCTCCATGGCTCGCCTGCACAATAACCATCAATGTGCCCTTGTATCAGACATGTGAATACTTGCGGCGGGGGCACGACAACCATCTCGACATCCACATCAGGGTCAATCCCTCCCTGCCGCAGCCATTTGCGCAGCAGATAATTTTGTGTTGAAAATTTCAATACGACTGCCAGGCGAAACTTGCGCTTTGCCTTACCAGAATCAATAACACGCTTCATACTTCGCGCATCCCTAACACCTAACTCCCACAGCTCATTCGAAAATGAAATCGCGCTACCATTGTGCGCCATCACCAGCCCCGTCGCACAGGGTGCCGGTTGTGAATCCAACCCACAACTCATGGTATAGACCATACTAGCATGTGCATGCGACGCATCTAGTTCGCCATGTAGCATCCGTTCTCGAACCGATGCCCATCCCACTTCACGCGACAAATTCACATCCAATCCAGCATCCTTAAAGAAGCCTAATTCCTGAGCGACAATCAAAGGCGCACAATCTGTCATTGGCACGAATCCAATGTTCAGCGTATTGCGATGACTCGAAATAGAGAAGGCCTTGCTCTTATCTATTTTCTGCTGTGTCGCGTTAATCATGCCAACAGCTTTAGCATGCCAAATGCCAAAATTTTTAAATTTAGTGAAATATGCGTATCATTAAATTGAACGGTCCATTCAATATAATTTAACAATATCAGAGTAACATGAATCGAGGCACCGTTTGTGCTCAGGCTAAGGATATGCACAACCCACTCGATTCAAGGCAATTAGCTAATTTCTGCGAAATCGCAAATACACAGAGCATGCGTAAGGCCGCGAAGAACTTGAACCTGACAACTTCGGCAGTCAGTCAGTCATTAAAGCGCCTAGAGGATGACATCGGATCTAAACTTTTTGAGCGAAATTCGCGAAACATTGCACTCACCTACACTGGGCAACGTTTACTTTTATACGCAGACGACCTGTTAAATAATTTAACAAATGCACGACATCTAGTAAATGAATGGAGCGATATCGCCCAGAAAACACTGCGAATCGGTGCAACACCCTCCGCCTGCCAATACATCATACCAATGGCATTAAGAGAGCTCAAAGAAAGCTTGCCAGGCATGAGCATTCAAATCGTCCAAGGCACTAGCTATGAGTTAATTGATCGATTGAATGATAAACAAATAGACATCGCGATATATCCATCCAGCACCCCAACTCACAAAAAAAATCAAGTTGCGATCGGCAGTGATTCTTTGAGTTTTATTGTCAATCCGATGCACCCATGGGCCAAGGCAGGCAAAGCAAACATTCATGAAATCGATTCTCAGCAAGTCATCATCAGCGACACAAAGGGCTATACCTTTGATTTAGTGAATGATTATTTCCGCAACTTCAGTATAAACTTAATGCCATTTATTGAAATATCGAATGAAGAGGTGATCAAACGACTAGTCGAGCTAGACATCGGCATCGGCATCCTACCGCAATGGATCATAAAGAAGGAAGAGCTTGCGGGTTCGCTTACAGCACTCCCACTCAGCCGAAAATCGCTAAAGCGCCCATGGATTATTACACATGCAGAATCAAAAGAGCCCACCTTCGCAGAAACTCTGTTTATCGGGGTGGCTCAGGATGTTGCACAAAACTTATTTTCAAATATGTCGACATAGACGAAGGTGATGAATCTCACTCAATGAAAAAAGGTCTGCGCACGTTGTAGCGCGTGCGGAAAGACGAGCTTTGAATGTGCGATCAACAGGCTTCGAACCGAAAAGATAGCTTTGCGTAAACTGATCCCATCTTTCGCCAGAAGCTTCAAACCTAGCCCACCCTCACGTAGTGGACTCGCTCCAATCACCGCATCTGCGATCTCAAGATCATGCAGCGCTTGCACCAATCCATCCAACGGCTCAGGCGTTAAATAATACAGACCAGCGTAGTTACCTGATGGATACAACTCACGCCAATCCGACAAATCACCACGTTCAGGCACGCAGGTGAAATTCTCATATGAGAGTAGCTTCTCCTCTCGATAAATACGCAGGCTCGAACGCCACTCGGAAAATTCAAACCATTCACCAAAGGCAGCACGCCCCGGAGAAACCACTTCACACAGCAGCACGGTGGCATCCGCAGCAACATCCAATCGCGTGATTTGCCGTAGCGCTGCAGCCTTCTGCAGAATCATCGGCGCTGGCCACACATCGAGCACCGCGCCAGCCTCGACCGTATAATGCTGATCTACCTGCGCATATCCAGAATTCATCGTGTGCACACGGCACGCCGCCGGACTAATCAGCGCCGCTTTCGCCCCCGCGGCAATAGTCGCAACAACCTCAAGTCGATCGCCATCGAGCAAGCCAGCAGTCGGGCTAGTTAAAATACTAATCGCCCAATCCTTCTCGTGGTATGCCTTCGCCAAATACAGCGGCGGACGCACCCACTGCTGGGTCAAACGTGTGCCAACATCCGCTCGATGCGTATAGCCTAATCGCGCGCCACCCAATACTGCGGGACGCGTTGCTACAGCCTCTGTCGAAATCGCTGCCATTATGATTTGATCGCAAAGAAGCACTCCTGCTCCAACCACGCGACGACATCATCGAGCCCCTTATAGCTCTTCAAGTCGCAAAAAACAAAAGGACGCTCACCACGTTGGATCTTAGAATCGCGATCCATCACATCGAGATCGGCGCCGACATATGGCGCGAGCTCGGTCTTGTTGATAATCATCAAATCTGAAAAACGAATAGCCGGCCCGCCCTTGCGGGGAATTTTATCACCTTCGGCGACGTCGATCACGTAGATGAATGCATCCACTAAATCCGGCGAAAACGTGGCCGACAAATTATCGCCACCACTCTCCAGCAACACCACTTGAGTATCTGGATGACGCGTGATTAGGTCCTCGATCGCGATTTCATTCATACTCGTATCATCACGAATTGCAGTATGTGGACAGCCGCCAGTCTCGACCCCTAAGATACGGGACGCCTCAAGCTGGCTATTCTTAACCAAGAATTGCTCATCCTCTTTGGTGTAAATATCATTAGTAATCGCCACCAACTTGTAGCGCTCGTGCAACTTCTCGATCAGGCGCAGCAACAACATGCTCTTACCCGAACCAACGGGGCCACCAATACCAATACGAACGGGACGAGGGGAATTAATTGAATCTGTCATAATAATAAAATGTAGAAGCGACACTCCTGTCGCTTTTCGAGCGCAAGCAAAGCGACAGGAGTGTCGCTTCTACGCTATTAAATTGAATCTTCATGAGATGAATAAGCGCGAGAAAGCCGTCGCGTGGCGGGCGGATTGAATATCAAAAGCAGCGGCAAACCAGCCCGCCTCAGAGCGCTCGACTTGCTGCGAATCGGCTACCCAAGCAGGCAACTGCTCGAGGCCATCGTGCAAAGCGGCTTGCGCCGATTCTGGGCTAATACGCAGCAACTTCACCGACGCCGAAACAAAGTTAGCAAGACTCTGATAACCATACGCCATCAGGGCAGCATCCGCTGGTACGCCGAGCCGCTCAAACTGAATCGCAGAAACCACCAAATGATGCCCCTGCACTTCCTTCGCGGCAAAGGCCCGCCCATACTCAGCGATCAATTCACAATCTGGCCACAACTTCTTCAGCAAGCGCAGGCGCCCACGACCTTGCGTCACACTGGCTCCGCGCAATTCACTCGCCCACTTCCATGCATCAATCTCAGCATCGAGTTCATGCACATCTGCCCACTCGCCTGCCGCTACGGCATCGCGCAGAAAGCGCAAATACGGCAACTCTAGACGCGCCAACGAAGGCCCGGCATGTGTCTTAAAAAAATGCTCTAGATCCTTGCCCGAGGTATACCCACATGCCCCAACCCATTGCTCCAGTCCCATCGAATGCGCATATGCCCCAGTCGGAAACAATGGGTCTGAAATCTGTAACAATGCAGGCACCCATGCTGCGGACGTATCCTGATCGAGCGCGTTTGAAGAATTCTTCATCAGTGCGTTTAGTGGAGGGAAACGCTCCGTCGTTTCCACACTGCTTCACCGCGGCAATGACGGAGCATTGCCCTCCAAAATAAATCGGCAGAGAACATACTAGTGACTGTGCCCATGGTCGTGCGAGTGCGAGTGTCCACCCTGCTTAGCAGGCTGGAACACGCGCTGCACGCGGTCGTAGTGAATATGCTCGCGATCCAACATCTGCTCCACCGCAAGATCATCCTGCACCAGCACACCCTCATTACTGAAGGATGCCTTGAAATGTAAGTTACCAACCATCCAGCCGATCCACGCTGCTTCTTGCGCTCCTTTCAGCGCGATCAAAAAACAGTCCTCAGGAGTCTGCTCGATCACATAGGACATCGTATCCGTTTCGTATATACAGTCGCCATGATTCAACGACTCGTTGACATCAAACCCAAAGTCGGTGCCATCGTCAGCCACCCCCCGCCAACGGCGACGTGCCAACTTATGCCGATCAACTGATACGGCAATGACTGCGCGGCCAGCATGTGCATGAGCGAGTGCTTTAGTAATTAAATTCATTGGTCGTAGAAGCGACACTCCTGTCGCTTTGATCTAAAAGGGGAAAGCGACAGGAGTGTCGCTTCTACATTAAAATAAGAAATAGCGCTGTGCCATCGGTAGCTTTACCGCGGGCTCGCAAGTGAGCACTTCGCCGTCGGCAGTCACTGTGTAAGTCTCTGGATCAATTTCGATGTCTGGCAAATAATCATTCAGCACCATATCGTGCTTTGAAATCGTGCGTGTATTCGAAACAGGACGAATCTGCTTCTTCAAGTCCAGTTTTTCAGCAATGCCTGCATCGATTGCAGCTTGGCTCACGAAAGTAATCGAAGTCGTCGAAACGGCCTTACCAAAGGCGGCAAACTGCGGACGGTAATACATCGGCTGCGGCGTTGGAATCGAGGCATTCGGATCGCCCATATTCGCAGTCGCGATCAAGCCGCCCTTTAACACGAGCTCAGGCTTCACGCCAAAGAACGCCGGCTTGAACAGTACCATATCTGCGAGCTTACCGACCTCAAGGCTACCGACATCCGTGGCGCAGCCGCAAGCGATTGCTGGATTGATCGTGTATTTCGCGATGTAACGCAGCACGCGAAAATTATCCGCAGCGGTATGCGTCTCGGATTCGAGCTTACCAAACTGTTGCTTCATTTTGTCCGCGGTCTGCCAGGTGCGAATCAGCACCTCGCCGACGCGACCCATCGCCTGGCTATCGCTCGACATAATCGAGATCGCACCACGATCATGTAAAATGTCTTCAGCCGCGATCGTCTGTGGGCGAATGCGCGACTCCGCAAAGGCGACGTCCTCTGGGATCTTTGAATCCAGGTGATGGCAGACCATCAACATATCCAGATGCTCATCGATCGTGTTGATCGTGTAGGGCCGCGTCGGATTGGTTGAGGAAGGCAACACATTGGGCAAGCTACAGACTTTTAAAATGTCAGGCGCATGCCCGCCGCCCGCCCCCTCAGAGTGGAAGGTATGGATCACGCGATCCTTGAACGCACCAATGGTCGTTTCAACAAAGCCAGACTCATTCAGCGTATCGGTATGAATCGCCACCTGCACATCGAGCTCATCTGCCACGGTTAAACAGTGATCGATCGAGCTCGGAGTCGTGCCCCAGTCTTCGTGTAGTTTCAGTCCCATCGCACCCGCAACGACTTGCTCACGCAATGCTTCGTGGTTGGACGCGTTGCCCTTACCCATGAAGCCGAGATTCATCGGAAACGCTTCCGCCGCTTCGAGCATCTTGTGAATATTCCAAGCGCCCGGTGTACATGTCGTCGCTTTCGTGCCCGTCGCGGGCCCCGTTCCACCGCCGATCATCGTCGTCACACCGCTGGTTAGCGCTTCGTTAATCTGTTGTGGACAAATGAAATGAATATGCGAATCGAAGCCACCAGCAGTCACGATATGTCCCTCGGCTGCGATCACTTCGGTACCCGCGCCAATCACCATGTTCTCGGAGACGCCAGATTGGATCAAGGGATTGCCGCCGTGACCGATGCCTGCGATGCGCCCACCTTTCACGCCGATGTCGGCCTTGATGATGCCCAAGATCGGATCGATAATGGTGGCATTGGTTAAAATCAAATCGAGACAGTCGGCATCGAGTGCCAGTGGCGACTGGCCCATACCATCGCGGATTACTTTGCCCCCACCAAACTTCACTTCATTGCCATAGCCAGCAGCTTCGGCGATCAAGTCTTTTTCGATTTCAATAAACAGCTCAGTATCAGCGAGGCGCACTTGGTCGCCTACGGTCGGACCAAACATCTCGGCATATTGACGACGGGTAAATTCGAGACCTGAAGGCCGAGGCGGGAGACCTGAGGTGGGAGGCTTGAGGGAGGAGGCTGCATCACCGAGCGGGGCATCGACTTTATTATTTAGGCCGTAGACGCGTCGCTCTCCAGCTAATGCGACTAGCTCAACCTCGCGCACATCACCTGGTTCAAAGCGAACGGCGGTGCCAGCAGCAATATTGAGACGGAAGCCTTTCGTCGCTTCGCGATCAAAATCGAGCGATGCATTCACCTCATAAAAATGAAAATGGCTCCCAATCTGCACCGGGCGATCACCTTTGTTCGCCACCTTTACGGTGATCGTCTCTAAGCCAACATTCCCTGCGAGCAGCGCATCGGGATCGGAGTATTTGTATTCGCCAGGAATCATCGGATCGGATTGTGAACAGTGACTAGTTTTGTGCCATCGGGGAAGGTGCCCTCGACTTGCACTTCATGGATCATTTCTGGCACACCTTCCATCACGTCGTCGCGCTTCAAGATGGTGGTGCCAAAACTCATTAGGTCGGCCACGCTCTGACCATCGCGAATCCCCTCGAGGATCTCATAGGAAATGAGTGCGATCGACTCAGGATAGTTCAACTTCAAGCCACGGCCTTGCCTGCGACGCGCCAAATCAGCGGCCACGACGATAATCAGCTTATCTTGTTCTCGGGGAGTTAGATGCATTTTAAAGAGGAGTTTTAAGAATATGCTAAACAGTGAGGTGCTTATCAATGACGGCGGACGTCAGTTGTTCGGACTTACCGGACAGAACCACGCTACCGCGATCGAGGATATAGAATTCATCACTGGCAGCTTTAGCGAAGTCGAGGTATTGCTCAACCAAGATTATACTCAAATTTCCACGTTTTTTCAGCATATGGATTGCGTCTTCAATCTGGTCGATAATCGACGGCTGAATGCCCTCGGTCGGCTCATCGAGAATGAGCAACTTCGGATTGGTCAAGATCGCGCGGCCAATTGCCAATTGCTGCTGTTGCCCGCCAGACAGCACGCCGCCTTTACGAGCGAGCATGTCTTTGACCACTGGAAATAATTCATACACCTCGTCGAGTCGGTCGCGACCCGCTTGACCGGAAATGCTCATACTGACTTCAAGGTTTTCCTGAACCGTCAGATTCGGAAAAATGTCGCGCCCCTGCGGCACGTAGCCGAGCCCCATTCGTGCGCGTTGATCGGAGCGCAGCGATTCGATCGATTGCCCCTCAAAGATGATGCTACCCTCGGTCTTAGGCATTTGCCCCATAATGCTACGCAGCAGTGACGTTTTACCCACGCCATTACGCCCTAAGAGCGCAACGACTGAGTTGGGCTTCACGATCATATCAATGCCGCGTAGAATTATAGATTCGTCATAACTCGCTTTGAGGCCCTTGACGGACAGCAGCGGCTCAACGACGGGTGTGGAAGATTCAGAAATCATAGCGTGTCAGAATGTTTATTTGGTTTCGTCCTTCTTACCTTGGCGACCGAGATAGACTTCGATCACTTCAGGATCGGATTTAACATTTTCAAAGGTGCCGTCTTTCAAAACATGCCCTTGGTGTAGCACAGTGACCTTACGCGCGATCTGTCGAATAAATTCCATGTCGTGCTCAATCACGATCAGGCTGTGCTTCTTCTCGAGGCTAAGCAGCAACTCACCGGTGCGCTCAGTCTCTTCGTCACTCATGCCGGCCGCAGGTTCATCAATCAGCAAAATGCGCGGATCTTGCGCGAGCAGCATGCCAATTTCCAGCCACTGCTTCTGGCCGTGCGACAGGCTACCCGCTAAATCTTTGACCCGCGTCTCTAGGCGGACCGTTTTTAGCACCTCCATGATACGTTCACGATCGGACGCTGTCTCTTTATAAAATAGAGTCTTAAACACACCTCGCGGACGATTCAATGAGAGCACCAAGTTATCATACACCGTATGCGATTTATACACACTCGGGGTTTGGAATTTACGACCGATGCCGAGCCGATTGATCTCGTACTCGCGCAGCTTAGTAAGGTCCATGTCGTGACCGTCATTGTCATGCAGTTTCACCGTACCGACGTCAGGACGCGTACGGCCAGTGATGATATCCATAAAGGTGCTCTTACCCGCGCCATTCGGCCCAATGACGGTGCGCAGTTCGCCCTCTTCGAGATAGAAGTTCAAGTCGTTGATCGCCTTAA
>JBLHTV010000047.1:0-12555 GCA_047627755.1 Lentimonas sp.
TTTGCCAACATCGCCAGCGCGAGAAGGATTTCCTGAAAGAAAATGGCCTGCCCTGCGTGCCTTTCGAATATGCGGACTCCGCGGACAGCCTAAAAACAGCGATCGCTGCCATCGGCTTCCCTTGTGTAATCAAAACAGCTGCCTTCGGCTACGACGGCAAAGGCCAGATCAAGCTGAACAACGCTGATGAAGCGGCTGACACCGACTATCTTTGGAACTTTCTCGAGTGCCCACCACGGGTGGTCGTTGAAAAGTGGATTCACCACATCGGCGAGTTCTCAGTGGTCTGCGCCCGTAAGGCTGACGGGACCAAAAGCACTTTTCCGATGTCGGAAAATGTGCACGTGCAGCACATCCTGCACGCCTCAATCGTGCCAGCCCGCATTACCCCCGCGACCCGTGACGCTGGCGACGCCCTCGCCCGTGAGATTGCCGATAAGCTCGACGTCGTCGGCCTGATCGCAGTGGAGCTTTTTCTACACGAAGAGGGGCATCTGATTATTAACGAGATGGCACCGCGCCCGCACAACTCTGGGCATTACACGATCGACGGCTGCATTACTTCACAATTTGAGCAACATATCCGCGCAGTCACCGACTTGCCCTTCGGCTCGACCGAGCTGCACAGTGCCACTGTCATGATCAATTTACTCGGCGATGTCTGGGAAGGCAGCGAGCCCGACTGGTCTGGGTTGCTCAGCGACCCACACGTCAAACTACATCTCTACGACAAAGGTGACGCTCGCCCGGGCCGCAAGATGGGGCACTTCTGCGTCGTCGGCGACGACATTGAGAAGACTCTCGCCAGTGCCGAAGCACACTTTAAGCGCCTGCAAGCAGTCCGCGCCTAAAGGCGGGAGTTAATACCAACCAAACACGCAAAAATATCCGACAGCCAATAACTGGCAATCTACACCGATGCCAGGCCTCATTACTACGAGTCATTTCGATCTTGAAGCGACAAACTACCTAAAATTAGTGACTGCATTTTTATTCGACGTTCCGCGTTCAAAGTTCAACGATCGGAGTCCTTCACCATGAATATCCAACCTTCCAGACCCGTATTCGAAGCTCTCGCTAAGCAGGGCAACACCGTGCCAGTGTATCTTGACCTGACCGCTGACTGCGAAACACCACTGGGGGCCTATTCAAAGATTCGCGAAAGCGGCCCAGCGTTCCTATTTGAATCCATCGTCGGCGGCGAACGCGTCAGCCGCTTCTCCTTTCTAGGCAGCAACCCACGTAAGGTTATCCGAGTCTTTGAGGACGAGGCCACGATCACACACAAAAGCGGAAAGGTTGAGACACTCAAGACCCCCGAAGATCCGCTCAAGATCATCGAAGCCGAAATGGCCCGCTACCAGCCCGTACACCTGCCTGGCATGCCGCCATTCACTGGAGGTGCTGTCGGATTCGTCGGCCACGAGTATGTACACTACGTCGAGCCTACGATTCCAAAGCCAACAGAGAATCCGCTAAAAGTACCCATTTTATATTATCTGATCACCGATTCGGTCTTGATCTTCGACCACGTGCGCCAAGTGCTGCGCATTTGTGTCTATGCCCACATTGAAGGCGACGAAACTGTGGCTTACGATCGAGCTGTCGCAGAAATTGTACGTATCTGTGAACAACTCGACCAGCCCCAGCCGCTCATGCACCGGCAACTCTCTGATCCCGGTGAAATCACAGTGCCCGCGGGCAACTTCACGCCAGACCGATTTGAGGCCGCGGTCGAGACCGTCAAAGAATACGTCCGCTCAGGAGACGTCATACAAGCCGTTCTATCACAACGCTTTAAAAAGGAATTTAAGCCCAGCCCAGTTGACCTCTACCGCGCCTTGCGCACTGTCAATCCGTCTCCCTACATGTTTTTGATGGAAGATGCCGATTTCTCGGTAGTCGGTGCGTCCCCTGAAGTACATGTTCGCCTCACCGACAAGAAGGTGGTAATCCGCCCAATTGCAGGCACAAGGCCCCGCGGAAAGGACGAAGCGGAAGACCAGGCGTTAGAAAAAGACCTCCTTGCCGACGATAAAGAACGGGCCGAACACCTCATGCTCGTCGATTTAGCCCGCAATGACATCGGCCGCGTCTGTGAATACGGCTCCATCCAAGTACTAGATTATATGACAATCGAACGTTATTCACACGTTATGCACATTGTCTCACAAGTAGTCGGAACGATCTCTAAAGATAAAACCGCATACGACTTGATGCGGGCCACTTTCCCTGCGGGCACCCTCAGCGGAGCCCCTAAAGTCAGAGCGCTACAAATTATTGCCGAGCTCGAACAGAGCCAACGCGGCGTCTACGGCGGTGCACTCGGCTATTTTGGCTACGAGGGCAATCATGACTCTTGCATCGGCATTCGCACCGCAGTGATCAAGGAGGGCAATATCTACATTCAGTCAGGCGCTGGTATCGTGGCCGATTCCGTACCTAAAGATGAATTCATAGAGACGCTAAATAAGGCCAAAGGGATGCTCAAAGCCGTATCCCTTGCCGAAGAAATGTTTAAACATTAAAATAATTTTATTTTTTTGTAAGGTACGTTAGGGTTTTCCGATAGTTTTATATGTACAGAGCGTAGCACCCTCTGGCAGCTGTTCTCACTAGAACAGCGTTTAAAATAATATTAACTATCTTAAATTAGCGAAATATGGCACCTAAACTGGCAAAATCGTCACCCATCAACCGTTTAAACCAGACGCGCTCAACAGTGCCTCGCGCCAAGAGCGAAACAGTTGAAGCTATTACCGATGTACGTGAATTGCCCTCTAAAGATCGCAATGTCATGCGCACCTATATGCAGGAGATTGGCAAGACTGCTCTCCTAACCGCAAAGGAAGAGGTCGAGTTGGCGGCTCGCATCCAACAAGGCGACAAAGCCGCCCGCGACCGCATGATTTCCGCAAATCTACGGCTCGTGGTCAAAATCGCCCATGACTATAATAATTTTGGCCTGCCACTGCTCGACCTTATCAGCGAAGGCAACATCGGCTTGATCAAAGCCGTCGAACGCTTTGATCCCTCTAAAGGCGGCAAACTGAGCACCTACGCCGCATGGTGGATCAAGCAATCGATCAAGCGCGCACTGGCGAATCAGAGTAAAACCATTCGCCTACCAGTGCACCTCGTCGATAAAATCGCAAAAATGCGCCGTATTACCGCCAACTTGACGGACGAACTCGACCGTGAACCCTCCGACGAAGAAATCGGCTACGACATGGGCATGCCAGTCAATAAAGTGGCACACCTCAAGTCAGTCAGCGTGCGTCCCTCTTCGCTCGATGCGCCCGTCGGTATAAATGGCGATACCAGCTTTGGCGAACTCGTCGGAGATGAAAACCAGACGACACCACTAGAAAATCTTCAGCAAAAATCGATGCATAATGACATCCAATCCGTCATCGCGATGCTTGATAAGCGCGAGGGTGAGATCATTCGTTTACGTTTTGGTCTCGACGGCGACCATCCACTCACACTGGAAGAAGTTGGAGAATTGTTTAAGATTACTCGCGAACGCGTGCGCCAGATCCAAACAATCGCCGTTCACAAGATGCGTCGCATTATGACTGAAAATGAACGTCAGCGCAGCAAAACTGAAGTCAAGCAAGAGCACATCCAGCAAAAGAGGATGGAGGTCTTACAGGAGTTCTTTGCCGAACAAGCTGCCAACCGTTGATTTAAGTAATCTGTTCATTTCCATAGAAGCCTATCGGCCCTGTTTAGCCGATGGGCTTTTTTGTGCCTCAACGACCGCAGCCACACGACCAGCGAAGGCTGCGGCAAATTCTCTGCACTCAAAAGTACAACGACGCTCGCAGCAGAAAATGCGGTGATCGATGGGACTTAGGTCGACCCACTCAAGTCGATGCCTTGCGCTGCAGCACCCGCCCGACTCCCAGCGCAATCAAAAGGAAGCCACCACAGAGCGCCACATACCAATCGCCGTGACGCGTGTAAAAGCTCTGCTGCCGCATCCATTCTTCGAAGTGCAGCACTGTGTAGCTTCCACCTCCGCGGAAATACACGCTACCATACTCATCATACAAGACATCACGCACCGTGCCGAAGCAATCAATCCAGCCGCTCCAACCACCATTGCCGCAGCGCATCACAGGCCGTCGATTCTCCACCGCTCGGAGCACTGAGTGCGCCGCATGTTGAGGCGCACTGCCCTCTTCACCATACCACGCATTATTGGTCGCCACGAAAAAAACCTGCGCGCCTGCGCGCGCGCTCTCTCTTGCCAAGCCGGGAAACGCATCTTCATAGCAAACCAAGCTGCCTATTTTCACCGTTTCTTCGCCAATCGAAAGATCGATCAAGCCCGGACCACTCCCCGGCACGAAATTACCCCCAACTGGCACCACCTTTGAGATGAAGCCAAACGGCTTCGGCACAAACTCGCCAAACGGCACCAGCTCGCGCTTTACATAAAAGATCTCCGACAGCCCCAACTCTGGCTCAACTAGAAACGCTCCATTATACCACAGATTCGCCTCACGATCGACTGCGAGATTGCCCATCAAAATTGGCTTACCAATATCATCCACCAGCGCTTCGATTCGTGCCTGCATCTGCGGGTAACCCTTCACTGGCCATGGCGTCGCTGCCTCCGGCCACAGCACCACATCGCTCTCCAGGCTCGCGACAAACTGTGTCTGTCGCTCCAAAATGTTCAGATTCAACAGCTCCTGCGACTCGTCCCACTTAAGCTCTGGCGCAATATAGGGCTGCACCACCGCCGCCGTGAACAATGACACACTCGTATCACGCTGCGGTAAGGACTTGAAAAACACAAAAATGCACAAGCCCAGCAACGCCATCGCCACGTACAGATCCAGACTGAACCAACCCGACCACATCTTGCGCTCCTTAATGACCACACGATTACGCAAGGTCTGCGCGATACAAAAGTTGAAATAGATCAGTAAGAACGACACCCCATAAGCTCCGGTCCACGCCGCAATCTGCAGCACCACCGGTCGCTCCCACTGACTCAGCGATAGCGGTGCCCACGGAAAGCCCCACAGAAACCAGGTGCGTGACCATTCGAGTAGCACCCACGCGCCCGTCAGTCCCGCAAAGGCCACGACCCGCCACAGAAACGAACGATTCGCCACTAAAGGCAATAACCAGCGCACCAACAATACCCACACCACGAAGATCGCCGCGAGGATGCCAGAGAGAGCCACCGTGCCAAACCAGGTCACATGCCGCAGCCAGACCAAAATCGCAAACCATGCAATCCAACCGGTGCCCAATGCCACCGCCACGGTCAGCCGCCGACTCGGCTGCGTATAAAGCCACAGAATCAGAGGGACAAACGCAATATAAGCGGCTTCCGCGAATTCAAACGGCGGGATCGAAAGCACCCAAGATAGCGCAGTCAGTGCACCCGCGAGCAGGCCCCACCATGGCGAGCGCACAACGCTAGGAGACTCCTCCGTGCTTGATTCATTTGTTTCCTGTGCAAGCTTCATCATACGGTCTACGCCTTAAAATTTCTCAATGTCTGAGTCAGCAGAATCCTTAATCTGACCAAGATGACAACACTGATAAAAATCATCGCGTGAAAATTGTTTCCAATTCGATCGTTATAAGCATGGTAGCGACTTCAACCATCGACTCCCAGAGGTTCGCCCCACATGCCCCGTCTCTTTTCCATCCCCCTCCTGCTCGCCACCTGTGCCCTCTGCTTCGTTGCCGGCTACAAACTAGGCAAAGAATCGCACCCCCCTGCACCCCTCGCCGCCAAAATCACTGCGGAGGGAGCCCCGATTCGGCAGCTTACCGACACCGGCGCCCAGCCGCTACTCGCTCCGCACGCACCCACAGCCGAACCAGTTCAACAGTCTTTTGCAATTCGGGCAGAAGAGACGCTTCAAACATTTTTCGATAAGGATGAGCGCAAGCTGGTTGCGCAGATTCTGGAGGTCACAGCAGACTCATTGAAAATTCGGCGCCAAGCCGATGGCGCAGAACTCGAACTACCGGTCGCAATGCTCTGCGCCGAGGACCAAGCGTTTGCAGCTTATCTGTGGGCGCAAGTGCCCACGAAAAGCAATTCGCCGACGAAAAGTAATTCGCCCATAGCCAGCCAATCGATGGAAGACAAGATTTGGGATGAGCTTTTTAAGTAAGTGCCCTTAGTCATAGAAAGTGCATACAGCGGCCACTCTAAACACAAAAAAGCACAGGCCAAACGACCTGTGCTTTTTGAAAAACGTATGCGATACGACCTACTTCTGCACTAGATCCCAACCATCGTTGAGGATCATTGTTTCCGCCTTCTTAAACTTCAGCTCCTTGGTCTCCGCACCCTTGCGGATGGTGACGGTGTCATTACGCCCAAGCTTAGGCAACTCACGGCGGATCGGTGCGACTTTCGGTAACTCCACTTGCTTACGCGGTGCCGGTGCTTCCCCAGCCTGCGCTAGCGCGACTGCTCCAGCCAATGCGCCGACTTGTGGCTGCCCAGTGCCAGGGCCTGCGACTTGCGCAGTTTGCGACATGCGGGCGAGCATACCTTGGAAAGCATCTTGATTGGTTGCAGTGCGGAACACCGTATTGCAAATCTCGGTGCGGACATTCGTCATCAACTCTTCGAAGAATACGTAGGCCTCGCTCTTGTATTCGCTGAGCGGATCCTTTTGACCGTAACTACGCAAATTCACGCTGCGGCGAAGCTCTTCCATCTCAGTGAGGTGGTCCTGCCAACGGCGATCCAGTGAACGAATGACGATATAACGCTCAAGGCCGACCAGTGCTTCGGCGGACTCAAATTCTTCGCGTTGCTTGTAGGCTTTTTGAATACGCTCAAGAATAAGCGCCTGCTGTGCCTCTGACCCTTGGCCCACCAGTTCTTCGGCCTTCAATGCAACCGGGAAGTAAGCGTTGAGCCATGCGAGGAATTGATCGACTGCATCACCATCCCGATCACCTGCGAGTGCATCGAGGCGCGCTTCGAGCTCCTCTTCGATCATTTCATAAATGATATCGCGCGGCGTGTCCGATTGAATCGCTTCATTACGAATACCATAAACGACTTCGCGCTGCATATTGAGCACGTCGTCAAATTGCAGCAAGCGCTTGCGCATCGAGAAATTCTGTTGTTCGACCTTCTTCTGTGCATTTTCGATCGACCAGTTCAGGGCTGGGTGCTCCAGCTCTTCGCCTTCGCTCATCGACTTTTCAAGGATACGTGAGATCGGACCGGCATTGGCAAACAGACGCATCAAATCGTCCTCCAGAGAGACGAAACATTTCGACATCCCAGGATCTCCCTGACGTGCGCAACGACCACGTAACTGACGGTCAATACGACGCGACTCGTGACGCTCCGTGCCCACCACATAAAGCCCGCCGAGTTCTGGTACACCTTCGGCAAGTTTAATATCGGTGCCACGGCCCGCCATGTTGGTTGCGATCGTCACACCGCCCTTACGTCCAGCATTAGCAACGATCTCCGCTTCCTGCTCGTGAAACTTGGCATTCAACACGCTGTGCCCGACATTTGAGCGCTTCAACATGCGGCTCAGTACTTCAGAGGCTTCAACCGATGCGGTGCCGACCAGAACCGGCTGCCCCTTTTGGTGGGCTGCTTCGACCTCTTTAATCACCGCAGCAAATTTCTCGCGGCGTGTTTTGAAGATGACGTCGTTTCTATCGATGCGGATACAAGGCTGGTTAGTCGGGATCACCATCACGTTGAGGCCGTAAATTTCGTGAAACTCGGAGGCCTCAGTTTCCGCCGTACCAGTCATACCAGACAACTTCTCATACATGCGGAAGTAGTTCTGAATCGTCACCGTCGCATAAGTCTTGGTCTCCTTCTCGATCGTGCAGTTCTCCTTCGACTCAATCGCTTGGTGCAGGCCATCGGACCAGCGGCGGCCAGGCATCACGCGCCCAGTGTTTTGATCGACGATATTGACCTTACCCTCTTGCACCACGTATTCTTTATCGCGCTCATAAAGACTGAATGCGCGGAGCAACTGACTGATACAGTGGATACGCTCGCTGGTTTGTTGGAAGCCCGTTTCGGCGAGTTGCTTGGCCTCCTGCTTCGCCTCGTCGGCGAGCTTTTCGTCCTTATCGATTTCAATGAACTGAGTCGGTAAGTCCGGCAGCATGAACGCATCTGGATCATCTGGGCTCATCAGCGTACGGCCCTTCTCGGTCAGATCAGCCTGCTGCTGCTTCTCATCGATCACATAGAACAGCCCTTCCTTCAGCGTATAACGCTCTTTTTTGTTGAAATCACTGTTCATCTCGAGGTCGAACTTATCCACTGCGCGGCGGATCGCCGGCACCTCATTGAGACGGTGGAACTGCTTGTTCTTCGGCATGCCAAGCTTCACTTGGAAGAGCTTGGAGGTTGCGGCATACTTGGCATCTTCGTCAGAGCCTTCGCCTTCAAAGGCCGACTTCGCCTCAGCGACCAAATTGTTGCAATACGCCTGCTGATTGGCGACCAGTTGCTTAATGCTCGGCTTAATCTCACCAAATGGCAGCGGGTTATCATCCTGCATCGGGCCGGAGATGATCAACGGCGTGCGCGCCTCATCGACTAGGATCGAGTCAACCTCGTCAATGATACAGAAGAAGTGGTCGCGCTGCACTTGGTCTTCCTTGCGGCTGGTCATGCCATTGTCGCGCAAATAGTCGAAGCCAAATTCCGAAGCGGTACCGTACGTGATATTACATTCATACTGCTCACGGCGAATCTGTGGCGCTTGGCTATTTTGGATACAGCCAACGGTGAGACCGAGCATGCGGAACAGGTGGCCCATCCACTCGGAGTCACGACGAGCGAGGTAGTCATTGACGGTGACCAACTGGCAGTTGTTGCCGGAAAGCGCGTTTAAGTAGAGCGGGCAAGTTGAAACGAGCGTCTTACCCTCACCCGTCGCCATTTCGGCAATGTGCCGCTCATGCAGTGCAATCCCGCCGATAAACTGCACGTCGTAGTGCACCATGTTCCAGGGTAACATATGGTCACATACGTCAAACTCCTGCCCGCACATACGACGGGCCGCGTTTTTCACGGTCGCAAATGCCTCCGGCAACAAGTCGTCGAGCGACTCACCATCCTGATGGCGCTGCACAAACTCGGCGGTCTTCGCGCGCAGCTGCTCTTCCGTAAGCGATTGATATTCAACTTCAAATGCGTTGATGCGTTCGGTAATAGGCTGACACTTTTTAAGAAACTTCTTATAGTGACGTCCGGAGAACTTTTTGAGAATGGATGAGATCATGAGATCTAATGGATGCGGTTACTGAATGAGATTATGCGCAGATTTCAGCTCACAGAGGACACCGGAAATGCGAAAAAGAGTAGAAAATGGTGAAACTACCGCCCGCTGGCAAGTGTGTTTCCCGTAGTATAGTACGGAGGCGTAGAAGCATGAAGGTGAGAAACCACAACGCGCATCAAAGACACCATAAATCCCGGCATGTCGTTCAGCAAATGCCTACTAGCCGCAGCCGAGAGCTTCTTATTCGCCCGAGGCTCAAATGAAACCTCGCGCTGGAGCATCGAGCGCCTCCCCGATCAAACACTGCGCACGGAGCCGATTCGCACCCCGCACGTTCTGGCTCGTCAGGCTGGTGCCGCCTTCCGGAGGCTCTTCCAATGCACAGAACCCTAGCTTCGTGCCTTGTAGGTTCCCCCATGATGCTAAACCAGCTTTTTGAGTCCTTGCGAGAATGGGTCAAAATAACTCGTCGGAGCAAGGACTCGAAAAAGCCTTCAAAGTGTATTTACTATTGAAGGTGCCAGAGTGGCAAAATAGCTCACATCTCGACATAAGAAAACCAGTAACACTCCAGCATTCCCACGTTTAAGTGCCAGCTTCTCAGCCCTTCAACCAAGCAATCGTCGCGCCCCAGCCGCCTTCAGTCGCGCCTGCCAGCTCGAATCGCGTAACCCGCGGGTCACACTCTAGGATCTTATGCACCGTGGTGCGCAAGGTGCCGATACCCTTACCGTGAATGATACGCACCCGAGTGATTCCTTTTTCGAGGCACAGCTCGATGTAGTCCGGCACCAACTCGCCCACTTCCGCAGGACGGAAAGTATGCAGGTCGAGTTCGTCGCTGATCTCAAATTCGATCGGATCTGGTTCGTTGTCGGTCACCGAGTAAGTCAAGTATGAGTCCAGAGTAAGTCAAGTATCTCACTTGGCTTACGAATATCGTTCTGACTCTCCTGATGCACTGCTCCACCGCCAATCAGAGACATTTAAACAAAGCCCCGCTTTGACGGGATTCTGCTCGATATATGCAATAGTCGATCGAAGGTGCTGTTCGTTACGGATATAGCGATCCCAATACTCGCGAGGCCACAACGGCTCTGAAATGCCAGACAGGAGTCTGGCGCTCCCGGGATCGCCAGACTCCTGTCTGGCTCGTATCACTTTCTTTATCTTCGTTGAGTCAAAACGCTTCCACGATGCAACGACCTTTGCCATCGACCAACCGTTTATTGGCTGAAACAGCACATGAAAATGATTCGGCATCACCACCCACGCATACAGATGGTAACGCTCTTCGTTAAAATGCAGAAAGGCATTTTCAACCACCTTTGCGCACTCTGCATCTCTTAAATAACACGCGCCATGCCCCGCATCGATCCAGTCATGTAATCGCTTTCGCCTCTCAATCGCTCGCTCGCCATCAGGCATCGCCTCGATCATCTGACCCACACGTTCAATCACCGATTTCGGCAAGCTATCAGCAAGGTGCACTGTGACATGTTGAATGTGATCTGGGCTATCGAAATGCGGCAAATAACCACGAGTATGCCACCCACGAACTCCAGCGGGATCGCCAGACTCCCGCCAGACTCCCGTCTGGCTCCGATATCCTGCATCCCCCGCGGCTTTGCCTTCATCCTGTGAACAATAGCTCCAATCACTAGAACCTCAAACCAATCCACGCCGCTTAAGTAAACTGCCAATGCGGAGATTGGCGCTCCCATTCACTACTCCTCCGCCTTCGGCAACGCCGGGATCTTCTCGATCACCTTCACTTCAGGAGGCTCAGCAGCCGACGCACTGTCGAGGGCTTGAAATTTTTTCGCCGTTGAGAGCAGGCGCGTTTCGACGGAGCTGACCGCCTTATTGTAATGCTCCACCGACTGCCCGAGGCTCTTGCCGAGCTTTGCAAAGTGCCCAGCAACGACACCGATGCGGTCGTAGAGTTCTTTGCCCAACGCGGCGATTTCTTTGGCTTCGCGGGCGATGGCTTCTTGCTGCCAGCCGTAAGCGATCGCCTTGAGCAGGGCGATGAGCGTGGTTGGCGTCGCAAGGATGACTTTATTGAGTACACCCAGCTCGATCAGCTGTGGATCTTGTTCCAAGGCAGCACTGAAGATGGTTTCGTTGGGAATGAATAGCACCACGAACTCTGGGGCATTGTCGAATTTATCCCAATAAGTCTTCGCCGACAGTCCCTTGATATGATCTCGAACATGACGTGCGTGCGCCTGCATGCGCTCCTTTTGCACGTCCGGATCTTCGGATTGCAGTGCATCGAGGTAAGCTGCCAAAGGCACCTTGGAATCCACCACCACCACACGCTCGTTCGGCAGACGAATCAACATGTCCGGCCGCAAACGTTGACCATCGGCAGTCTCGACCGATGCCTGTTCTTCGAAGTCACAATAGTTGATCATGCCCGCCATCTCGACAGTGCGGCGTAGCTGCATCTCACCCCATTGCCCACGCACTTGCGGCGCACGCAGCGCCTGCACCAGACTACCAGTGGTGCGGCTCAGCTGCACTTGCGACTCGGCCAACTGCTGCAGCTGCTGCTTCAGGCTGGCATCTGTCTGCGTGCGGCGCTCTTCGATCTTGGAAACACGCTCATTGAAGACCTTCAGCGCCTCGCCAACTGGCCCGACCGTCTGGTTGATCGCTTGCTGGCGTTTCTCTAGATCGCCCTTCGCACCTTCTTGATATTTCTCCAATGTGGTCTTGGCTAGATTCAGGAAGGACTCGTTGTTTTTCGACAAGGCCTCCGCAGAGAGCGCTTTAAAGCTATCCTGCAATTCGGTCTTCGCCTGCTCAAGCAGCGCAAGCTTTTCCGCTGCCGCCTTTAACTCTGCCTCCCGCTGGGCTTCAACCCTCGCCAGCGCTTCCTTGGCAGCCGCTCCATCACCGCGAACTGCCTGTAACTCCGTCTGCACGCTAGCCAAAGCAGCATCCGAGCGGATATGGCCACCACGTAACAAAGCATAGACTAACCCCGCCCCCACAAAAAGCCCAACGACTAACGCAACGATTAATTCCATGCGCTCACACAAGGCGTGTTTCGCAAAACTGGCAACGGCGGAATTATACTGGCGCGCATCATATTTTGTGATTTTGGAAGGCTAGAGAGTAGCTTGCCCTACACCGAGCCGCAGACCAACAAGCACCCCACGATGGAGTCTCCCGCAGAGGCGCGGAGGCGCAGGGTTTTCTAAGACGAACCAAATCAAAACATAACAAGAATATCACAAAACAACTGTAACTGAGGAAAGTGCCCAAGTCCACAACC
>JBLHTV010000048.1:0-12138 GCA_047627755.1 Lentimonas sp.
ACGACCCAACGGCCACCGCGGAATGCAGGGTCGCGAACGCCTAGCGTAACAGTTCCAATAACTTTTCCAGGTTTCATCGCTTAATCTATAATTCCCATGATTTGGTTACGAATCGGCGAGTGATCGTCATGCACGGTGCCTTGCGTCCAAGAACCGTCGGTCGTAATGAAAACACGCGCATGCATGCCAGCACCCATCGGATCAACCGCAGCAAATGGAGCACCCGTGCTCGCGCCATTCTCATCAATCGGTGTGCAAAGCACAATAGTGCGACCGATGAGACTGGCATGGCCGATGCTGGTTACAGCATGGCCGTCTACGCGTGCGAGGATCATTTATTAATGAGAGTTGAGGGCTTAAATTAGAGACCTGAAACTTGAGATGTGAAAGCTGAGACGAACTATCGAACGATGTTCAAGTTATTCACCAACGTGCAACGACGGTAGCGAGTAAAGGTGCGTGGCGTGGTGATGCCCTCCCCTGTGGTGGTTGCGATCGAGAAGCTAATAAAACCTTCACCGCCGAGACCGAGACCGGCCAAACAAGGGCCGTTCTTGACGAAAATCGTAGTGTCCATCGCTTGTCCCATTTCAGTCATCCGTGCGACGTTCATGGTGTGGATCATTGCGGAGTGCTTGTCGCCATGCTCGGATTGCTTCGCAATGCTGAGGCCTTGACTGAAGTCATTGGCGCGGACGATGGGTAGCAACGGCATCATTTGTTCTTCTTGAACGAATGGATCGTTGGCATCCGTTTCCGCGATGAGCATCTCAACACTGGAATCAATGTTGAGCCCAGCGATACGTGCGAGTGCATCTGGATTTGCGCCGACCCACTTACGGTTCAGCACTGCAGAGCCACAGCCAACGCCGTCCTTAAAGTCGAAAACTTCGCTTTTGATCGCGGCGAGCTGCTGCGCATTCAAGAGAACCGCACCTTGGCGCTGCATAGCTGCAAGCGTCTTTTGGTACGAATCACCGACTGCGATGATTTGCTTCTCACCGATGCAGAGCAAGTTGTTATCAAACCCACCACCCGCGATAATATCACGAGCGACACGGTCGAAATCGAGCTGATTACAATCGTCGACCAGCACTGGAGGATTACCAGGACCCGCACAAATCGCGCGCTTGCCAGTTTTCATGGCGGCGTCGACCACACCCGGGCCGCCGGTGATGCAAAGCAGGTTTACATCATCCGCAGCACAGAGTGCATTGAAAGAATCGAGTGAAGGTTTTTCGATAGTGCAGAGCAGGTTCGAGATACCTGTTTCCGCTTTGATCGCTTCATTAAACTCGTTGATTGCGAGTGCCGCCACCCCAGCACCTCCAGGGTGTGGGTTGAATACGATCGAATTACCCGCAGCCACCATATTAACGATGTTACCAGCAATTGTTGGCACCGAGTGCGTCAGTGGAGTGATCGCAACGATGACGCCCCAAGGCGCAGCTTCATCCATCGTGATACCGAAATCACCACTCATGCCTTGTGGCGTGAGGTATTCTGGCCCGAGCACATTCTTGACGCCCTGAAGCTTGGCAGGTTTGTGCGCAAGGCGTCCAATTTTGGTTTCATTAAACTCGATCTGTCCCCAACGCTCAGCGTTGTCGACACACATTTGCTTAACCAGCTCGACGATCTTGATACGAGCGGCCCAGCCTTTTTTCTGGAGCTGCTCGAAACCGCTACGCGCTGCGGCCACAGCTTGCTCGGGCTCATCAAAGACACCGTGCTTGCCTGGGCGAGCTTGTATGGTCGGCATCGCGAGCGTGCCCTTGGATTGCATTTGGGCGAGCACTTCGCTCACCACTTTGCGTATCGCTGCTTCATTCAATTGACTCATGTAAAAATTCTTCTTCGTTAAGGTTTAACTGTTCTTCGAGTCATAGGTCTTTTTGCCTAGGATGCTCACAGTATCGACGAGACCGACGACTGCGGCATCTACCGGTAGTGCTTTTAGACCATCGGCCTGACGAGCAGAACTACCTTGGGCAAACATCACGAGTTCGCCCTCTCCAGCGCCCAGCGTATCAATCACGACAATAGTGTTACTGCCGGGCTTGAATTTGCTGGGATCTTCCGGATCGACCAACATCGGACGAACCATGAGGAGCTTACGGCCCCGCATGCTCTCGTCCTTCTTCGTCGAAACGACGGAACCAATGACTATTCCCAGATACATCGAATTTACTTGGTTACGCGCTTAACGGCCGCCTTGAGTGCAGGAACAATTGTTTCTACATCATCGTGTGGACGAGCGATTGTGTGAGCGCTGACAACTTCGCCGTAACGGCCAGCTGTTTCTGCTCCAGTTTCGATTGCAGCGTTGACTGCAGCGACATCACCAGTGATGACGACACTGACAAGTGCACTACCGACGCCCTTCATAGGACCGGTAAGTTCGACGTTTGCTGATTTCAACATTGCGTCTGTGCCTTGGACAAGAGCGACAAGGCCCTTAGTTTCGAGTATTCCGATTGCTTGCTTAGCCATAATAGTATGTAGGTTGGTTTGAATTAATTGTTACTTGTTAAAAAATTGTTAGCTCGCTTGAATATTGCGATACACTTCGCGAGCAATGACGAGCTCTTCGTTGGCAGGGATAACTACTACTTTAATTGTAGAGTCGTCCGAACTAATGACACCTTCCGCTCCGCGAATCACCTTCGCATTACGTTCGGAATCGATTTTCACGCCAAGACCTTCGAGGCCGGCGCACACTGCCGCACGTAGGACGGGATCGTTTTCCCCCATACCTGCGGTGAATGAAATCACTTCGGCACCGCCCATCTTAAAGAAGAAAGAGCCTGCCCAGTGACGGATACTATCGGTGAGCACATCGATCGCGAGTTGAGCATTCGCATTACCTGCTGCGGCGGCTTCGTCGATATCGCGTGCATCGTTACTTACTTGAGACAGTCCAAGCAGGCCACTCTCCTTGTTGAGCTGTCGTTCAGCTTCCTCTACGGAAAGGCCAAGCATCTTGCTCACATAAGGAATCGCCATGGAGTCGAGATCACCAACGCGGTTGTTTTGCGGCAAACCACTTTGAGGGCTAAACCCCATACTGGAACCGATCGCAACACCGTTGTTAATACCGACGACCGAACTGCTGCCACCAAGGTGACAAGAGATGACTCGCACAGGATCGCCTGTATATTCGCCAGGGCCGTCAACATATAGACGACGCGCACGTTCAGCCACGACCTCATTACCAAGCAGCTCAGCAGAGCGTTCAGCAATGAATTTGTGACTCGCACCGTGGAAGCCATAACGACGAATACCTAGATCACGCCATGCCTGTGGGATGGCGTAAGTCGAGGATGCATCGCTCGTCCACTGAAAGAATGCAGTCTCAAAGAGAGCGACACGTTTTACAGAGGGAAGCTTTTCGGTGAAGCAGCGAATACCTTCTGAGTAGGCTGGATTGTGAGCGGGAGCTACCTCCTTGAAGCCATCAAGGGCTTCAAGGACGCGCTCATCCGCAGCAACACAACCACTAAGATCTTTTCCGAGGACGGTTTTAAAACCAACCGCATCGAGATCTTCACCGGACTGAAGATGCCCTTCGCCAACCAGAGTTTCTAGCATCTGCTCAATACACCGGGTGTACTCAGTCACGCGCTCAAAGCCTCCAGTTGCCAACAGATTGGCGACAGTATCGCTCATCTCAAAAAGACGATACTTAAAGGAGGTGGAACCGAGGTTGGCGATTAGGATCTTCATAAGATTTTCGTAACACAGACATTCCTGCCTGTGCCACTAGATTTGATTCAAACAGGCAGCATTGCCTGCGTTACGTATAGTTACTATCCAATCCAGCTACCGAGCTTAGAGAGGTCGTCGTGTGGACGAGGGATTACCTGAACGGCAACGACTTCGCCCATAGAGCTTGCAGCGTCAGCGCCTGCTTCAACCGCAGCTTTGACAGCAGCGACATCACCGGTGAAGAAAGCAGTCACGAGACCACTTCCGATTTTTTCCCAGCCAGTCAATGTAACGTCAGCTGATTTTAGTGCGGCATCGGATGCTTCCATGAGGCATACGAACCCCTTGCACTCGATCATTCCTATTGCTTGTTTAGCCATAATATTTATTTCTCTAAGGGTTATACTTGAAAGTATTTAAGGAGGTCGTCGTGAGGACGTGCGATGACGTGCGATGCAACCAATTCGCCTACGCGATTTGCTGCTTCAGCACCAGCTTCGACGGCTGCTTTAACGCTGCCGACATCACCCTTAACGATAACGGTCAAAAAACCGCCGCCAATGGAGACTTGCTTTACAAGTGTAACTAACGCGGCCTTAGCCATCGCGTCACTTGCTTCGATTGAGCCAGTGAGGCCCTTTGTTTCTACCAATCCGATGGATTCACTCATGATATATTTTGGTTTGTGGTTATGTGTGTGTTGAAATGAAAGTTATTTATTTAATTAGCTCACAAGGAGTTTGATCCGAGAAGCCACATGCGTTGCCTTCGTCTGTATCGATGTGAACTTCGAGTTTAAAGGCAGGGTCTACACGGACATAAATCTGGTCGAAAGTAACACCAATATCGCCACCGACGCGGAGTTTCATATACGATTTGTTTTCGACGCCATAATAAGCAGCATCCTCAGGCGCCATGTGCACGTGCGGCGCAGCGCGAATCACACCCTTATCCATCTTAAGGAAACCAGCAGGCCCCATCAGCATACAACTTGGCGTGCCTTCGATATTGCCCGAGTTGCGGATCGGAATCTTAAAGCCCAGCGAGATCGCATCCGTATAAGCCAGCTCAACCTGATCGAAGTCACGGCAAGGACCAAGAATACGAAGATTCGAAATCACCCGACTACGCGGCCCGATCATCGTGACCGACTCCTTGGCAGCAAATTGACCATCCATGTAGAGATCTTTCATTGGAGTCAGCTGGTGGCCTTTACCAAACAGTAGCTCGACCGACGCTTGCGAAAGATGGCAATGCCGTGCACTGATATTAACAACCAGTGGGTTAGGACCCGCGGAGGCCGCGCTCGACACACTAGCGGAAACCGCATTTCTCTGCAGGCTAGCACGAACGAGTTGCTCTATTTGGCTGCGATTTAAAAGTTGATTACTCATATTGAAATAACTGGAGAAATGTTGGAATTCACAATTAAATCCAAATAAACCCACATAAGTCAACATATATCTTGCAAAAACAAACAAATTCCCAAATATAAGATTCTATACACGTCATGCTTGCCCAAGAACGCCACCAACAGATCCTACAACTCCTTATAGAACAAGGAACTGTTCGCACCGTCGACCTCGCAGAGCAGTTTAATTGCACCGACGAAACAATTCGACGCGATTTTCAGATTCTCTCCGACAATAATCAGCTCGCACGTGTACATGGTGGCGCCAGCAGTCTCAATGGTCGCCCCCTGCTGCAATCTTTCACTGAGCGCCGCGCGCTTAACGTCGACCACAAGCAAGCCATCGCCAAAGCAGCGCTGGAATTAATTACTCCAGGACAAACCTACGCCTTTGATAGTAGTACGACTGCCTTTGCACTGGTATCGACCCTGCCTGACCTGCCTTACCGAGTCGTCACCAACGCCTTCGCCGTGCTCGAGCATTTAGCACGCATGGGCAATGTAGAACTCATCTCTACCGGCGGTCGCTACCACCCGAAGACGCAGACCTTCACCCGCAGTGATAGTCATGTGACCCTACAACGGCATAACATCAGCATCGCCTTCATTTCATGTATCGGCCTCGATATCGAACGCGGTGCCAGCGAAGGCTTCGAAGAACAGGCGGGCTTCAAAGAAATATTGGTGCAATTAGCCGAGGAGGTGGTGCTGATGGTTGATTCGAGCAAATTAAATACATGTTCTGAATACTTTTTTGCAGAGCTTAAAAATTTAACCCACATCATCACAGATAGCGGCGCCTCAGATAAATACGTCGCAGCACTCCGGAGCCACGGATGCAAAGTGACGATCGCGCAGTAGAAACACTCTACGCTCAAGTATACTTCACTATCTAAATACACTCGCTAACTATGAGTCAGAATAAAATATATCTCGCAATCGACCTCGGCGCAGGCAGCGGCCGTGTTCTTGCAGGTGAATTTGATGGCACGCGCATCGAACTTCACGAGTTGAACCGCTTTGATAATACCCCCGTGCAACTCCCCAGCGGCTGGCACTGGAACATCGCCGCACTGTATCAGAATATTTTGGAAGGCCTCAAGCAGGCTGCAGAAATTTACGGCAACAGCGCAATCAGCATTGGCATCGATACCTGGGGAGTGGACTACGGGCTATTCGATAAAGACGGGCGCATGCTCGGCCTACCCTATCAGTATCGCGACAATCGCACCGATGGCATGATGCCTGCCGCTTTCGCTAAAGTGCCTAAAAAAGACATTTACGACGCCACTGGCGTACAGTTTATGTTCTTCAATTCCATCTTTCAACTCCTCTCAGATGTCGAAACCAAAAACCCCGCACTAAATCTGGCTGAAGATTTACTCTTTATACCCGACCTGCTGGGTTATTGGTTGACCGGAAACAAGACCCAAGAACGTAGCGTCGCCAGCACCACTCAATTGTACAACCCTAGGCTCAAAGATTGGGACTATGCGCTGATCGAAAAAATGGGGCTACCGAAGAAACTATTTAAAACCATCAGCGACCCTGGTGACACACTCGGCACACTTAGAGCAGAGGTAATCAGCGCCACTGGACTCAGCCACACCAAAGTCATTACCGTCGCCGGACACGACACGGCCAGCGCCGTAGCAGCGGTACCGAGCCAAGCCAAGACACCTGCCTTTCTCAGTAGTGGCACTTGGTCACTGATGGGATTGGAGCTACAAGAGCCGGTCATTAATGAGCAATCTTTTGCCGACGCCTTCACCAATGAAATCGGCATCAACGGCACTGTGCGTTTTCTTAAAAACATCTGCGGACTATGGCTCATTCAAGAATCGAAGCGCTTCTGGCTAGCTGAAGGCCATGACGTGGCTTACGCTAAAATGGCGGCGCTTGCCAGCGAGGCGGAGCCATTCCGCTCACTGATCAACCCAGACGATCCACGCTTCATTGAGGCAGGTTGCATGCCAGAAAAAATTCAAGCCTTCTGCCGTGAAACCGGCCAACCGGTGCCAGAATCGAAGGGCGAAATCATTCGCTGTATCTACGAAAGCCTCGCGCTACGCTACAATCAAGTCTGGCACAGCCTCATGCAGTATGTCGACGAAGCACCGACCACCCTGCACATTGTCGGCGGTGGTTGTCAGGACAATCTACTCAATCAGTTTGCTGCGAATGCGATCGGAGTTAAAGTCGCAGCGTGTCCAGTCGAAGCCACTGGCCTAGGCAATATCATGGTACAAATGCTCGCCGACGGTGCTATTGCCGACGTCACCGAAGGTCGCGCAATCGTACTTAATTCTTCTCTCGTGCAAACCTTCGAGCCCACCGATCAAGTGGTCTGGGCCGAAGCGAAAGCCCAATTTTCAATGATCTGTAAATAATACAGCAGCGTTTTTATATTATGAAAAGTCCCAACCATATCGAAAATCCCGACGTCATTCTGATTGGTAGCGGCATCATGTCGGCCACACTCGGCACGATGCTCAAGGAGCTGAATCCAGAGTTACGTATTCAGCTCTACGAAATGACTGAAGAATTCGGCAAAGAAGCATCCAATGGCTGGCACAATGCCGGCACTGGGCACGCAGGTATTTGCGAACTTAGCTACACCCCAGATCGCGGCCCTGACGGCGAAGTCGAAGTCAGCAAGGCCATCGAGATTTTCCATCAGTTCGAACACTCGAAACAATTCTGGGGGCATGCGGCACGCACCGGCATGATCGAAAATCTCGAGGATTTCATCAACCCGGTCCCCCACCTTAGCTTTGTCTACGGACAGGAACAAGTCGACTTTCTGCGCTCGCGGTTCGAGAATCTTAAGAAGCATCACTTCTTTGAAGAGATGACCTACACCGAAGATCGCGAAACCATTCGTGAATGGGCACCACTGCTGCTGCAGGGGCGTGATGATACACCAATCGCAGTGACCAAGATGGATCGCGGCACGGACATAAATTACGGTGCACTCTCCGCAAAGCTGGTCACATGGTTAGGCAATCAAGAAGGCTGTGGCTTCGCAACCAGCCACCGCATCACTGACATCACTAAGACCGGTGAGCTGTGGACAGTTGCAGTCAAAGACCTCAAAACCAAACAAACATTTACCAACACCGCGAAGTTCATCTTCATCGGCGCAGGCGGTGGCAGTCTCCCCCTGTTGCAAAAGTCTGGCATCAAAGAAAGCAAAGGCTTCGGCGGCTTCCCGATCGGCGGGCAATGGCTCATTTCTGATAAGCCAGAAATCGTCGAACAGCACATGGCTAAAGTCTATGGCATGTCTCCTGGTGCTGCACCGACAATGGCGGTACCACACCTCGACACCCGTATCATCGATGGTAAGAAAGCCATCTTGTTTGGACCGTATGCGGCATGGACGACCAAGTTCCTACACGTCGAAGGCAAGTTCACCGACCTCCCCCGCTCGATTCGCGCCGATAACATTGCTTCGCTCATCAAGGTAGGAATCTACAACATTCCGCTGGTTCGCTATTTAATGCAACAAGGCACACAGAGCATGTCCACCCGCATGAAAGAGCTACGTGCATTCTTCCCTGATGCGGACGAAGCTGACTGGAAACTCATCGACGCTGGCATTCGCGTGCAAGCGATCAAGAAAGAGGACGGCGACGCTGGCATCGTCCACTTCGGCACGGAAGTACTCACCTCGGAAGATCGTTCGATCTCTGCACTCCTTGGTGCCTCTCCCGGCGCCTCGGTGTCCGCAAATATTATTCTCGAAGTCATCAAACGCTGCTTCTCAGATACTCTAAAAACCGAAGAAGGTCATAATCGCATGAAGACAATGATCCCTTCTTATGATGAAGATTTGCGCGAGCCAGGACTCGCAGCGCGTCAACGCGAACTCAGCGAACACGCCTTCAAGTCACTTAACTGTATTTAAAAGAGCTGCCGCGATGCTGATCGATCGTTCATGATCAGATCTACTTCGATGCGTAGTTTACTTACACTCTGGATAAAGCCGAGGCATCAAGCCGCGTCTTTTTCTGGCGTACGCGACTTCCTGCGTCGCGTAAAGCAATAGGCCGACAAGCCACTCGTTGAGCAGATCGAAACCGCCACGGACAACTAATCTAAGCCCATGCCAGTGTGGCAGTAAGCACTTGCTTGCTAGTCGGACAGCTAGTCAACTGCCTGAAACTATCGGATCCGTGCGTCTGCGGCGCAATGACTGCAAATTTCAGGATTATCGCACTTCCATCGTTTACTCAAATGTGCAGTGATATTGTCGACAGACAGGCCAACTGAAGTAAATTACTGAGAAACCACATTACCATGCCAATTTGTTATATCGGATGCGATGCGCCAACAGTGCAGCAGATTATTTCCAACCCTGAATTCTCGGGCAAAGAAATAATCGAAGTCGAATTCCCGATCACGGCAACCAGTCTACAAATTGACCTGCTAATTGTCGGCCCTAAAATCGATCATCTGATTCGCTTGGCAGCGACTATCTCTGACTGGAATATTCCGCCAGTCGCTCTGCTCATTCTGTCTGAAGCGACCTTTGCCAGTGAAGTCGAAAACCTATCTCACCACCCCCGCGTCGGCCGTTCCATTTTCTTCTGCAAAGATACTGCCGAATCAGTGCAATCCGGCCTGCAAGAGATCTACGCCTTTCACAGCAAGCGAGCCTCACTCGAACTCGACAATTCCCTTTCGGGCAATTTTAACCTTAACAACATCTCTCCTCGCTGGCTGTTCCAAACGATGATGGAGCACTTGGATGAGTATATCTATTTTAAAGATAACAATTCTCGATTCCTTGCGGTGAGCCGCTACCTCGTTGAGAGCTGCGGCAAGAGTGACCCGAGTGAGATCATCGGCCGAACAGACTTCGAATTCTTTGATGCCGAACACGCACAAGAAGCTCAAGAAGATGAACGTAAGATCACGACTGGAGAATCAAAAGAGCTAAACAAAGAAGAGCATATTTTAATGGAAGGCAAACATGTGTGGGTCGCATCGCGCAAACTCCCTCTATACACTCGATCCAATTATTTAGCGGGCTCCTTTGGCCTATCACGCGACATCACAGAGCAAAAAGAGCTAAATCAAGAGCTGGAGAAAAACCACCAGCGAATGGAAGCCGAACTACTGTTAGCCCGCAACCTACAGAGCGCTCTGATCCAAGACAGCGTGCCCACTTTTGTAAATTCCACAGGCGACTCAGCACTCGAAATTGCCACTGAATACATTCCATCTTTTCATCTCAGCGGCGACTTCTTCTCGGTCAATAAAACCACTAGCGGCGGTGCCGCAATCTTGATCGCTGATGTCATGGGGCACGGCGTGCGTGCTGCTATGGTCACCGCAATGATTCAGATCGCAGTGAATGAACTGCACGCCTATGCTGAGCAACCAGCAGAATTCATGATGCGGCTCAACTCGATGATGCACGAATCAATGCACGCCTCAGGACAAACTATTTTTGCCACCGCGAGTTACTGCTACCTCGACCTCGAAAGCAGACAGTTGAGTTACATTCAAGCAGGGGCAAGACATGGCATTTATACGCCAGCGGACGCGGCGCAGCACTCTCGCCTCTTTGACGACAAAAAAATCGGCCCCGCACTGGGACTCCTCCCTAAAGTCGACTATACCGAGGATTACATTCAGCTAAATTGCCAAGACGAAATCATTCTCTATACCGACGGTGTAATCGAGGCCGCGATGAACGAAGAAGAGTATAGCGAGGCACGTTTACTTAGTTTTTTAGAAACACACCGAAATGACGATCTGCCTCAAATGATCGCTGGCCTGATCGAGTCCGTCCAATGTTTCACAGATCATAAAGACATGGAAGATGACGTCTGCCTGATCGGGCTACGTGTGCAATAAGCCACCTAGCAATATCTCGTAGTCCATCATCGCGAAGCTGCCGACTCGCGGTACAGCACTCGATCATCCTTAGCCGCATGTGGATGCTTGAACTCGCAGCACGGTTTTATATTTGATTACTGATTCAGCACAGCTACCACGGATAGGTGGCAGTCGTTCACTCGCTCGACACACTCAACGCTTTATGCAAGGCAACTCCTCGCGCTTAAGGAAGAGCACGGCATTCAATTCGTTTCAGTCAGTCAGTCATCGGCAGCAAAGAAATTCTGTTAAAAAACTCTAATCTTGAATGATGAAAGATTAGCCAAACTTATCAATATCTCCTTAGCCTTGCACTCCGATGGACTCACGCCTAGTTATCAGACTCAATTTTATCTTAGTCAAAATCTTGAATTAACAATCCAAATACAGTTAAAATTGTTCACCAAAAAATCTAAAATCAATCCTCACATGGACTTCGAAAAACAACTAGGCCTAGATCCAGACACAGCTGCAGCGGTGCACGACGATCACTCACTGCTTGAGTATGTAAACCTGAAATTGACCTGCATTGGTCAACCTGCTTTCAGCGACCTTTCCAATTCTAGCTTTGTTGGCTTCAGCCAGTCCCTACTCGAAAGTTACCAAGAGAAGTCACGCCTGCTAGCGGACTATCTCCCGCCCAGTGACAAGCGTATTCAAAGCTTCCTAGCTGAATACTTTTCCGGCCTCGATTTATCCGAAATGCCACATCTGCCCAATAACACCTTGATCCTCGATCGTCATGGCGTTGCGCGCACCCTTTCTCTGCCAGCCAAGGGCGACCACTTCTCCTCCGACATCGTTGACTCATACCGAATTCAACAAGGTGTATTACACAATCCGAAGAGTGATCGCCGCACCACAAAAGGCGTCTTTCACGTCGCCGAAGGCGGATTGCCCATCCCGAATGACAAAAAAGAGGTGCCGCTACTCGCAGCTGCCCGCCTGTTGGCTAAGGCACTCGATGCACCTGAAAAGCTAACAGAACTGCCTTACCTTGCCAATCAAGACAGCAAAGCGAAGGCATGGGTCTCGCTCCTGCTGCGCCCCGTCGTCGTACCTGAAGTCGATGGCTTCTGTCAGCAGAAGACCATGGAAGTACGCTTTTTTGCACCAGGCAATCTAGTTGG
>JBLHTV010000049.1:0-12080 GCA_047627755.1 Lentimonas sp.
GCTGCACATCTGCGTGTATGATGCGGCCTCGGTGTGCGGGGTATTGGAGCAACTGCTGCCCCACCTCTCTGAGCGACATATCGTGATTCAATCGTCCACCATCGATGGCGCGAGTGCGACCAAGTTTGCGGCGATGGTAGCGGCGACTGGCGCGCGCTACTTGGAGGCGCCTTTCACTGGCAGTAAGCCTGCGGCGGAGCAGCGCAAGACAGTGTTCTTTCTAGGCGGCGATCCGGCAGTCGGCGAATCTGTGGAGCCACTGCTGCAAACGGTCTCCGCCAAACGCTTCCACATCGGTAGTCCGACACAAGCAGCCACTATTAAGCTGGTGATGAACTTACAGATTGCTGCCATCAGCCAAGCGCTGTGCGAGAGCATTACCATGAGCCGCCAGGCGGGGATCGACGACGACTGCTTCTTCGAAGTGATGAAGCAAAACGTCGCATGGTCGGGATTGGCCGCGTTGAAGGAGCCGAAGCTGCGCGCAGATGATATGAGTCCGCAATTTTCAATAAAGAATATGCACAAGGATATGCGCCTGGCACAACAGAGCGCGGAGCAACCACTGCCATTGCTCAACACTGTGCTAGGCTGCCTCGCCACAGCCGAGAAGACGGGCCACGGCGAAGACGATTTTATCGCACTGATTCGGGCCTTGGAGAGCTAAACCGTGACACAGACAGGAATGTCTGTATCACGTCGAAAAAACAGACCAGAATGTCTGTCTCACTCTCACTTCCACTCCTCACTCGCCGCAGGCGCACAATTCGGCGTTACCGAATCACGCCTCACTCCATGCGCTGCACGGCCTAGCGTCCGCGTCGGATCTCGGATCCCTTAAACTGCACGCGCACTCGGTATACGAGCTTGATGCGATTCTTGATTTTGAAAGTTTTGGGATCAATCGAATAAGGTACTTCATCGCGATGGATATCAATGATGGCATGATAACCACGCTCAGAGAAAATATCGATGAGCATAGTCAGCGCATCCGCATCGCCAAAGGTCTTATCTTCGGTATTCACGACAGCCATCCCAGAAATCGCGTGGCGCTGAATGATCGGCATAAAAACACGATTAATCGTATTCACCACTTTAGAAAACAACTCCTTTTGGCGTTGCTCGTAGCTATCGAGGCGATCTACCAAATCTTGGCGAGCATGTGCCGATATCGTGCTGGCAATCGGAATGGAAGAAAGTCGGTCGTAAGTGGCTTCGTCGAGTTCAAGAGAGCCTTGATAGCACAGCTCTTTATCAATACGTGCACGCACTTCATCGAGCGTGCCATGTGCATTGATGAAGTGATAGAAGAATATCGCTCGAAGGTCTTTGAGTGCCCCGTAAGTTTTTTCCTTAAAAGTGCGGTAACGATTGAGCGCGGCAACTGCATCGAGGTCCGTCGTACGCATTTCCATGAGTTCGCCATCACCAGACTCGCGCACTTCCGCGTTATGGATGCGTGACTGCTCGCCACGGTGGAGCTGGCGGCGGACGCTCTCCTTCTCATCGACGAAGAGTACCACAATATGGAAGTGCGGCTTCTTTAAATACTGGGCAAACAGCGTATCAGCATACTTATTACGTAAGCCGACTAGCGTATTAAACAGCAACTTGACACACTCCACTTGGACTTTGGTGCGAGGAAAGCCATCCACCACAGCGCCAGTCTGAAAGATCGGCTCTAGCAGCTTACGCAAAATAATTTCGACCACTTCGCGGTCGCCCACGAGCATGCCGGCATCGATCATCTGCTTCGCTTCCGGGCTCTCCAATAGCGAACTGACAACCACTGGTGGTGCAGTCAAATCGCGAAACTTCATAATAAAGTCCGTATTGGTGCCTTTACCTGCGCCAGGCGCACCATTAAGCCAAAAAATCTCTTTAGGGAAACGTAGATTCTCTTCACCAAATTCGTCGACCAGCACCGCCCAGACCGACTGGAAAATAAATTGCGCGTCTTTAACTTCAAGGTCATGAAGTTTTTTACTGTCGATTTTGGAAACTGTGTCGGCTGGAGTAGAAGCCATTATAATAATATTAGTTAGTATTTGTCAGAGAAAAACAACGATATGTGGCGAAAAGGTGACCAGCATTCAAGCCCCATTCACGGTGCATTTAACTATTCCCCGAAATGGAGGAAGGTCGCGTCATCTGAGCAGATGTATTTCGAGGCAGGCAAATACGAGCAGCCGCTCCCTCGAAGTCCTCCTCCCCAGAGAGAATGTCGATTTCGAGACGGAGAAAATAAATCGGAATGCTGGGCTTAATATCTTCAAACAAGCGCACGGCATCTTTTTCTGTGGTTACAATCATATCAAGCTCGGCCTTACCCGCCTGATCGTAGACATGCTGAATTTCCGCACGCGAAAAGCGGTGATGGTCAAGGAAACGGTGATTATAGCGAATCTCGGCACCGTAGCCGCGCAACATATTCTCAAAGCTCTCAGGAGAGGCGATTCCGCTGAATGCGGCAATGTGCGCCCCCTTCAAGGTATCCAGTGGCAAGCGCGCGCCGCCATCGATGGCCTGTAAATATTGCGGCTGATGGGAGCATTCGATGATTTCCGCCTTCGGGTTGTGCTCGCGGATCAATTCGAGCAAGGCATCGTCTTGCGTGCCGTCGGACTTGGTCAGAAAAATGTAGCTTGCTCGGGAAAGATGCTTGATCGGTTCGCGCAAGATTCCGCGCGGCAACAGGTGCTGATTCCCAAATGGGTTGGTCTTATCGACCAGCAGCAAATTTAAGCGGCCTTTGAGTGGCAAATACTGGAACCCATCGTCGAGAATCAGCGTGTCACAACCAAAGCGTCGGATCGCGAACGAACCGGCCTTCACGCGGTTTTTATCACACAGCACGACCACCCCCGGCAAGTTACAAGCGAGCATGTACGGCTCATCACCAGCAACTTCCGAGTCAAGTAGCACATTCTTACCATCACTGACTATTTTTGGTGGTGCCTCCTCGCCGTGCGTCAGCTTACGCCATATTTTCTTAGTTAGTGGCTCTTTCTTACTCTTATATCCACGGCTGAGAATTGCGACCTTACGGCCACGCTCCGTCAAGGTGCGGGCAAATTTCTCCACCACAGGCGTCTTGCCCGTGCCACCGACCGTCAAATTTCCCACGACCACCACTAGGCAGCCTAGTGGTTTGTTACGGAGAATACGGTGCTCATAAAGATACCAGCGCAGCTGCACGATAAAACTGAATAGAAACGAGAGTACATATAGGAAGGAGCCATACAGCTCAGCCGCGCGGCCATGCTGCCGATCGTAGATCACATCCGCAGTGAATTGGGCAAAGTTATTGGCCTTGCGCGCTAGATCTTCGCGGAATTTACGGAGCATAAAAAGAAGTGCGAGTGGTGAGTTTTGTGCGGAGACAGATGTGGCAAAAATGAGAAACAGGGTTGACGCCCGTTTTATTCGCCTGTTTTACCGAAAACCTAGCGACTCACATTTGCCTTACTCAAAGCAATACATAATAGATTGAGATCGCCAAACTCCATTTCTCTCTTCACACGATAAAACTGTTACTTTTTATTCAATGAGCTTCCGCACCAACAATCACAGTTCCACGCATGGGCATTTACTGCTGTCTAATGCACTGTGCACGGCGACTCGACGCACGAACCACTCCACACCAGTAAGACAATTATAGTGTCCATCTTCAAAGAGCCTCCATTCAACACGGAGGCTCAGCACTTTACAGACCGATAGATTTGAACACATGAAATATTTAATTATTGCCGAAAAACCTTCCGTCGCCACCGACCTCTCCAAAGCCTTGGCCAAGCACTTGGGCAAATTTGAGAAAAAGGGCAAATCCCGCGACGCACAATATTTCGAGAATGAAAATGCCGCCATCACTTCGGCAGTCGGTCACCTAGTCGAGCTGAAGATGCCCACTGGCCCCAACGGTAAAAATCTCCCTTGGAACTTTAAGGTGCTGCCGGCGATCCCGAAAGAATTCGAGCTCCAACCCATCGAACAAACGCACAACCGCCTCAAGCACGTGCTCAGCTTGGCGAAAAAGAAGGAATTCGACGTCATCATTAACGCATGTGACGCCGGCCGCGAAGGTGAGCTCATCTTCCAATACATCATGGAGATCGGCAAAATTGAGAAGCCCGTCAAGCGCCTCTGGATGCAATCGATGACCACAGGTTCGATCCTCGAAGCCTGGGACAATCTCCGTGAAGGCGAGCAAATGTCGAACCTCGCCGACGCCGCTAAATGCCGCTCCGAGTCTGACTGGCTCGTCGGCCTTAACTCCACTCGCGCCTTCACCTGCTTCCGCTCACGTCACGGCGGATTCAACATCACAGCTGCAGGCCGTGTGCAGACCCCGACCCTCGCCATCCTCGCCAAACGCGAGCGCGAAATAGCCGCATTCAACCCAGAAGATTACTGGGAGGTTCACGCCGAGTTCGGCGTCGCCAATGGCGAATACCCAGGCAAATGGATCGACGTCGACTTCAAGAAAAACAAAGAGCAGCCACATGGCCGCGCCGAGCGCGTTTGGGATAAAGCCACCGCCGAAAAGATCCACCAGCGTTGCCAAGGCAAAGCAGGCACAGTGACCGAAGAGACTAAGCCGACCAAACAAATCGCGCCGCAGCTCTACGACCTCACCACCCTTCAGCGCGAAGCCCCCTTCACCGCCAAAAATACACTCGGGTTGGCACAAGCACTGTACGAGCGTCACAAGATGCTCACTTATCCGAGAACTGACTCTCGCTACTTGCCAGAAGATTACATGAGCAAGGTTTTCGAGACCTTTAGCGACCTCGCCAAATCCGGACACCCGTCTGCTAAATGGGCCATCGACGCGATCGAGAATGACCGTGTGCAGTTTTCCAAGCGCGTGTTCAACAACGCCAAAGTCTCCGATCACTTTGCGATCATCCCAACTGGCCGCGTCGTCAAACTCAACGAGCAGGAATCAAAGCTCTACGACATGGTCGTCAAACGCTTCATTGCGGTGTTCTTCCCGCATGCTGAGTTCGAAGTCACCAAGCGCCTGACCACGATCAACCACGGCGACGAAAAAGACACTTTCCTGACCAATGGTAAAACACTGGTCAAGCCAGGTTACCTCGCCGTCTATGGCCGCGTAGCTGGCGTTGCTGCAGAGAAGGACGAGCTCGTCGCCGTCGCTCAAGGCGAAGACGCCCAGACCGAAACGATCGACGTATTGGATAAAGAAACTAAGCCGCCGGCCCGCTACACGGAGTCCACGCTACTCGCAGCGATGGAAGGTGCAGGTAAACTCATTGTTGACGACGACGAACTGCGCGAAGCCATGTCCGAGCGCGGCCTCGGCACCCCCGCCACACGTGCTGCCACAATCGAAGGCTTGCTCCGCCAGAAATACATCGCCCGCGACGGCCGTGAACTCAACGTCAGCGGCAAAGGCCTGCGCCTGATCGAGCTGTGCGAAGAAATGCATATCGAACAGCTCGCCTCCCCCTCAATGACAGGCGACTGGGAAGCCAAGCTTAACAAGATGGAGCGCGGCGAGATTAAGCGCGACGACTTCATGCAAGAGATCGCCACGTTCACCGAAGACGTGGTCAGCAAAGCCCGCGCCCACATGGAGATGCTGGTCAGCCGCACCTTCCCTGATTTGGAATGCGCTTGCCCAGCCTGTGGCACCGAACGTCTCAAACAAACCGACGCCACCTACGAGTGCCGCGAAGAAGCATGCGACTTCCGCATCTCAAAGCACATCGCTGGTCGCTCACTCAGCGAAACCGAAGCAGTCCAACTACTCACGACCAAGGCACTGCCCGAAATGGAGGGCTTCGTGTCTCGCTTTAACAAACCATTCAGCGCCGCACTGGAGCTTGTACGAAACGTCACCAAGACGGGGAAAATCGGCAAGTGGAAGACCAACTTCGTATTCGATGACGACCTCGACTCAGCCGAGGAGTTAACCGACGATCAATTGCTCAAAACAGTCAGGCTACAAAACGGACTCGAAGCTAAATTCTACGGCACTGACAAGGCCTACCATATACCCGAGTTCAAGCCAAAGGATTCACCCGACGGCTTCCGTCTCGGCAAGGTCATCCTACAAAAAGAGCTCGATCCCGAGGCGGTCGAACAGCTGTTTACTGAAGGTAAGACACCACTGCTCGACGGCTTCATCTCGAAACGCACCAAACGCCCCTTTAAAGCGCACCTCACTCTCGACTTTGAAAATGGCAAGATCGGCTTCGAATTCGCACCACGCCCAGTGAAGAAAGCAGCTAAAAAGAAAGCGAAGAAGAGTTAATAGTTGTAGGTTGTCAGTTGAGCGTTCTTAAAAATTGCACCCAACCAACAACGTCCAACCAACAACGTCCAACGTTCAAAATTTTCCATGAAACCAACAGTTAAACCAACACGTCCTTACTTCTCATCAGGCCCATGCTCCAAGCGTCCAGGTTGGTCGCTCGAAGCTCTTAACGAAGCACTCGTCGGCCGCTCTCACCGCGCAAAGCCAGCCAAGGCGCGCATCCAAGAAGTGATCGACAAATCCGCATCTATCCTTGGTCTACCTGAAGGCTACGTTTGCGGCATTGTGCCAGCTTCTGATACCGGTGCAGTGGAAATGGCAATGTGGTCACTGCTCGGCGCACGCGGCGTTGAAATATGTGCATGGGAATCGTTTGGCTCAGGTTGGGTCACTGACGCTGTCAAGCAACTCAAGCTCAACAATATCATCAAGCACGAGGCTAACTACGGCCTCCTGCCCGATTTGTCCAAGACCAACTTTAGCAACGACGTGGTTTTCACTTACAACGGCACCACTTCAGGTGTAAAAGTGCCGAATCTCGACTGGATCCCCGACGACCGCGAAGGCCTAGCGATTTGTGACGCGACCTCTGCAGTATTCGCGATGGACATCGATTTCAAGAAACTCGACGTCGTTACATGGTCTTGGCAAAAAGTCATGGGTGGCGAAGGCGCGCACGGCATGATCGTGCTCAGCCCACGAGCGATCGAACGCCTCGAAAGCTACACGCCCGCATGGCCACTACCAAAGATCTTCCGCATGACCAGCGGCGGCAAGCTGATCCAAGGTATCTTCAGCGGTGCGACCATCAACACCGTCTCCATGCTCGCCATCGAAGACGCAGTCGACGGCCTGCGCTGGGCAGAAAGTATCGGTGGGTTGCCAACATTGATTGAGCGCTCCGAAGCGAATCTCCAAGCGATTGCAGACTGGGTCGCCAAGACCGACTGGATCGAATTCCTCGCCGAAGACGCTGCCACGATTTCGAACACATCGATCTGCCTAAAGATCACAGCGGATTGGTATCGAGCCCTTCCAGCCGAGGAGCAAGCAGCCAAGGCTAAGCAGCTCGTCAGCATGCTCGACAAAGAAGACGTTGGCTACGACTTCGGCAGCTACCGCGACGCACCCGACGGCCTCCGCATCTGGGGTGGCGCAACAGTCGACACCGCAGATATCGAAGCACTGCTACCATGGCTCGACTGGGCCTTCGCAGAGATCAAAGGCTAATCCAATTCGAATACTTTTAAATCAAAGGACGCTCCAAACGGAGCGTCTTTTTTTGTGTGAATCACGACAAGATCCTCGGAACAGTTAATACCATTTCGGCTTATTTTGATGAGGTGGAGCGTGCCCCTACGTGCCATTAATACAGAGCTAGGATGGCGTCTGAGGACAAACGCCACTACGCAAACTGACAGCCATACCAGACCAATTAAAAAAACATTAAAAAAAACTTGACCGACTGGTCGGTTTATATAGATTGCACAGTATGACCACAACAACCAGCAGCCCAAAGTCAAAACGAGACGACCTGATCGAAGTCGCCGCGAAGCTCTTTTATGAGCAAGGCTATCACTGCACTGGTGTACAGCAGATCATCCAAGAAGCAGGAATTGCGAAGGGCACCTTCTACTCACATTTCAAATCCAAGGAAGCACTCGGCTGCGCTTGGCTCAAGGCACGCCATCATGAGTGGACTACTTGGCTGCTCGACTCCATCAGCGGAAAAACCTCAGCAAAAGCAAAAATCCTTGGTGTCTTTGATTTCCTAGGCACATGGATGCAGGAGTGCGACTATCGCGGTTGTGCATTTATGAATACACTCAGTGAAACACCTGCGATCGAGAGCCCCCTACGCGTCGAGATCGTCGCTCACTTAAATGAACTCAAGGAGATGATGAATCAACTGGTGGACGATCACTTATCAGCACGCAGCAAGAAAGAACGCAGTGATACCTTCAAAGTCATTTTTGTCCTGTTTGAAGGAGCACTCACTGAAATCCGCAACACACGTGACACGTCCTCCCTGCCAGCGGTCAAGGCACTGGTAAAGAGCCTGCTCTAGAAACGGCGACCATTTTTTTAAACCATTTTTTATTCCGGAAATATTTGACCGACCAGTCGCCTCAAATTAATTCAAAGCTAAAAACACTCCACTCCACCGCACAGTGCATCAGCCAGCCAGTCATCCTTAAGCCTTAAGCCTACCTTTAAAACTTCACTTCATTTCATCAACGCACAAATAAGACCGACCGGTCGCTTAAATAAAACATAAATACAGAAAGACAAAACCATGAACATCACAAAACAAATCACATCCCTACTCATCGCAGGCCTAGCAAGCACTAGCTTCACGCTCGCGAATACTGAAACAGCGGTCGCCGCACAGAACAATGTCCTCTACAAGACTATCGAAATCGACGGCGTCGAAATCTTCTACCGCGAAGCGGGCTCACCGGAAGCTCCCACCCTGCTCTTACTGCACGGCTTCCCCACCTCCTCGCATATGTTCCGCGAGTTAATCGAAGACTTAAAGGGCGACTATCACCTCGTCGCGCCCGATTACCCAGGCTTCGGCAACAGCGAGCAACCACCGATCGAAGAGTTCGATTATACATTCGATCACTTCGCCCGGATCGTAGAGCAGTTCACCGAAGAACTCGAACTCGATTCCTATAGCCTTTACCTCATGGACTACGGCGCACCCGTCGGCTTCCGTGTCGCGACGGCACATCCGGAACGTGTAGACAGTCTGATCATTCAAAACGGCAATGCCTACGACGAAGGGCTCCTCGAATTCTGGGATCCGATTCGCACTTACTGGGCTGACCGAACAGCCGCCAATGCTGAACCGTTGACCGGCTTCATCACCCCCGCTGGCGTGGAATGGCAATACACCCACGGTGTGCGTGATCCCGCAACCATCAGTCCCGACAATTGGAACAACGATCTGCGCCACCTCACCCGCGAAGGTAATCCATCGATCCAGCTGCAACTGTTCTACGACTATGGCACCAACCCGGGACATTACCCCGCATGGCAGGCCTACTTCCGTGAGCATCAACCACGCACACTCATCGTGTGGGGCAAGAACGACTTCATCTTTCCAGCTGAAGGTGCATTCCCCTACCAACGTGATTTGAACGACGTCGACTTTCACCTACTCGACACGGGGCACTTCGCCCTGGAGGAGGACGGCGACATCATCGCAGCACACATCGCACGTTTCTTATCCGAAGCAACACCTACCGATGAAGTCGCGCAAAATCGCAGCCTTCGCCGTGCCCATCGCTAAAGCAAGGCAGTGCGCCCTCGCTACAAACTAACTAACTAACTAACTAACAAATACAACCGTCAAACTGACTCCAGACTTCAACCAGCTCAGCCCTAGATCTGCCTTCTAACAAAACAATCAATTAATAAATAAATAAATACAATGAACACAGCACACCACAATCCACTCACACTACCAACTGCCGACGCGATCCCCGCAGGCTCCAAGCCACTACTGGAAGCGGTCCAAAAGAAGTTCGGTTTCGTGCCGAATCTCATCACGGCACTCTCCACTTCACCTCCGGTTCTGGAAGCTTACCTGACGCTCGCCGAACTGGTGTCCAAGACCAGCTTCACGCCAGAAGAGCAGCAGGCCGGCGCCTTAATCGTCAGCCAGAAGAACAGCTGCAGCTACTGCCTCGCAGCTCATGGCACGATTGGAAAATCAGCCGGCTTGGACGCAGCAACCATCGTGGCACTACAGACCGGCGCGGACTTAGACAATCCACGCCTGACAGCACTACGCGCCCTGCTGCTCTCGATCCTCGAGACCAAAGGATTCCCTGAACCAGCCGCCATCGAAGTATTCAAGTCTGCTGGTTATACCGATACGCAACTTGGCGAAGCCGTACTCATCGTCACTTGGAAGACGCTCAGCAACTACACCAACCATCTGTATAACACACCGATCGACGCGCAATTTGCAGCCAACGCAGCTCCAACAGCCTGCAATAGCAGTGTCGCCTGCGACTGCGTCTAAACACGAACCATACGATCAGGCGCGTGTGGCAACAATGCCCACGCGCCCATTCAACCAACCCAAACACAACCGCATACACATTCATTAGAAAGAACACATTATGCCACTGACACTCACAATCACCGAAGGCGCCATCGCCACCGATAGAATCAAGGAAGCTATCCAGCGCCTGACAACATCCATGCTCGCATTGCACCAGTTGACCGGCAACTCGGTCATGACGCCCAACGTAACCGCCAACGTTTCCATCATCCCGAAGGGACATAGTTTCTCCGGCGGTGAGGAATTCTCTGGAGTCTGGATCGAATGGAAGGTGCCGTCTTTCGCCTTCGCTTCGCGCGAGATTCAAAAAGGGTTCGGCCAGGAGACCGTCGATATTATCCATCAACTCTCCGGCGGCAAACAGCCCAAAGACAACATCTACTTCAACGTCGTTCACACTGTAGATGGATCATGGAATCTAGACGGCGTAGCCATGACAAACGAAGAGCTGGTGCAAGCGATTGCTCAGGGCTCATTCACCTCAGCATAACCACCAAGCCAACCGATACATAAAAATGAAACCACCACTCCCACCCTTCACCGCAGAAAGCGCCCGCGCTAAAGTCCAAGCAGCCGAAGACAGCTGGAACTCACGCGATGCCAAGAAAGTCGCACTCGCGTACACCGAAAACACCGTGTGGCGCAACCGCGACCAATTCATCAACGGTCGCGCCGAAGTCGAAGCCTTCCTCTCCGGCAAATGGGACCGCGAACTCGACTACAAACTCAAGAAGGAACTCTGGTGCTTCACCGGCAACCGGATCGCCGTAAAATTCGACTACGAATGGCATGACTCGGCGGGTCAATGGTATCGTTCGTATGGCAACGAACTCTGGGAGTTTGCCGACGACGGGCTGATGCAATGCCGCGAAGCCAGCATCAACGACGCCCTCATCCAAGAGCCCGAACGCCAACTAAAGTAATCGCCTCGCTGCGGTACTCCTGCTCCAGGCGCTATATTCTGCGCGGGGATCTCCCCAACTGAATCAACCGTAAGAGTCATCTCTCAAGCTAAACTAAACCTATTAAATCAAAAAATACTCATCATCGGAGCGACCGGTAATACCGACATGCCCGTCACCGAAAAAGCACACGCCGCAGGACTCGGTGTTCGCACGGTCATCCGCCGTGACGGCGAACGCTCTACAAAGCTCAGAGAACTCGAAACCGAAACCGTGCTCGGTTTCCCCACGGTGCTACATACGCGCGCCAAGCGCCTGTGGGTTGGCATTCGGCGCCAGCCGCAGATTCAATTACAGCTACGTGATTTAAAAAGAAAAGTGGCGGCGCTGCAGTGCACAGCGTGATTAAAGCTGACCTTGGCAACTTCCTAATCCCCAAAGAAGGAATTCAACAAGTCCAAGCCCATCTCGACGTCATTGCGGCGGCGCTCTTCTTTCGATTTATTTTTCGACTCTCCTGGCTCGGCAGACGCTTCATTAGTGCCTTCGGTTTGAGGCGCTAGTTCTGCGGGTAACCAGTTAGTGGAATCGATCTCTTCCGTGGATTGATTGCCCTTCTTCTTGGGTTTTGAGAACGCGTCCTTGGCCGCATCATTTAGAATCTCCATCAACTCCCCCGTGTCCGGATCAGCTAAACTACCAGTAATGTGAACATTCTTATTCCAACGACGAAACCCATCTTCAGCGGTCGTAGGCTGTAGCAATTCAAGCGTCTCCAAATACTCGCTCAAGCGGCCCTTCGCGCCCAATGCCAAGG
>JBLHTV010000050.1:0-11944 GCA_047627755.1 Lentimonas sp.
TGGACTAAATACCTAGGGGGTCGAGCATTCCCAGTGGATATGGTGTGCTATCGGGATTGAAGAAATTCTTGGCGTTTGGAAAGACCGTGCTCAGTTCAGAGCTAGGCACACCGAACCATGAGGCCAGCTCGGCTCCGTAGCTATCGACAGAGGTGGTGGGCAAGAGTCGGCCGCCACCAGTGTCAAATGGCCCGCCAGTCGCGAGTATGGGATATTGCCCATAAATTTTGCCGCCGTTGACGCCGCCGCCAATGACGAAGTGGTTGCCTGCCCATCCGTGGTCGGAGCCATGGCCATTGGAGGTGAGTTTGCGGCCGAAGTCAGATGCGGTGAAGAGGACGACATCGTCTTGTAGGCCGAGATGGCCGAGTTCTGTCCAGAATGCTTGGATGGCGTCGTTCAGCTCGGTGAATAAATTGGACTGTTGTGCTAGCACCTTGTGGTGGTGATCCCAGCCGCCACGATTGATGAAAAAGATCTGTCGATCCATACTGAGAGTCCCTCGAGCTGCCATCACTTTGGCGATGGTTTTGAGCCGATCTCCGGTTTGCGTGTTGGGGAAGGTTTCCGTCAGTGCGATGGGGGTGACGGCATTCTTAAAGGCCATCGCCGTAGTGGCCTTCTGATGGGTCTCGGCGAATGTACTTTGATAGAGGTTTTTGTATTGCTGGCTGAAAATGTTGTCGATCGCGAGTTGCGAGGTGGGATCAATCCCGTATTCGGTGAGTTGCACCGCTCCACCAGAACCGGTGATATAAGGCACGGAGGTGGGGCCGGTCTGTAGAACGTTGTTGCCTGACAGGGAAATGTTCATCGAAATCGAGCCGGTCGCGTTTGCCTGTGACATGCACTCTTGGACACGTCCAGCCCAGCCCTTCGGTCCGGCTCCACGAACTTGGGGGACGAATGTTTGCCAATGCATTTGCTGATTTGGGTGAGAGAAGAGCCCGACGGGCAAGGGCTTCGATCTGGCCTTATATTGCCTGAGTGAAACGGGTTCGATCATGGTGCCGACGTTGCTGACGAAGGCGGCATTGTTTTGATCATATAGGGTCTTAAGGAAGGGCAAGTCGGGGTGGAGGCCGAATTCCGAGTAGGATTGACCAGTCGAGGTGATGGGTAAGAGGTTGGCCAGTGGGTGAGCGATTGTGGAACGCACTGCGGCATACTCATCGTAGGCGGCTTGCTGGCGTGGCATTAGCATGTTGAAGGAGTCGTTGCCGCCGCTAAGAAATAGGCAGATCAGCGATTTGTAGCCTGTGAGCGGTCCTCCCGATACCGCGCCAGCGGTGAGCCGCAGCGAGAGTAGTGAGGAAAAAAGTGAGGCAGATCCGACTGCGGCACAGTTGGCCTGAGCCAAAAAACGCCGCCGAGATATTTTTTTTGAAGATTTCATGGAGTGTACGGATTAGTAGATGACGTTGAATTCAGGAAGCAGGGAAAAGAGCGATAGGGCGCGTTTGACACGCGCTTCGCGTTCGACATCTGAGGTGCCGGGCAGGCTATTGAGTGCGTTGAGTAGTGTCGTGCGATTGGTTGGTGTGAGTCGTCCGGCTGTCAGGATTAGATCGAGGTGATCCAGCAGTGCGCTCGCGTCGCCCGCGATGCTGGTTTCGTATATGAGGTATAGATCGCCTTGGCTGTAGCTACGGAAGCCGATCTCGCCGCTGATGCCTTCGTAAACGAGTTTGCGAATCGCATTGGCGAGGTTCAGCGCGGTCACGTCATTATGAATTTGAAATTCGGGCGAGTAGATGTCGCGTTCGAGAATCACTCCGGTTGGTTGGTATTCTGGCAGGTAGAAATTAAAAACCGTGGGATATTCGAAGGGAGCTTGCAGGACGAGATTGTAGAGGTTGTCGAAGGGAAGTAGTCCGTAAGTTTGCGGCGAGGTAATGTTAAGCGCCCGGGCTACGTGCATGATGCGGATGAGTGGTTCGCGCAGGGCTCCGTGGGCGCTGTCGAAGGCGAGTGCCGCTTCGCGTGCTTCGGGGTGCAGTAGCACTGCTTTGATCGTGGCGGTCATATCACCGCGCTCTCCCGTGCCGAGTCCATTGTAGGTGCCATCGGTGAAGGCCTGTGCCACCGCGTCGATGTAATGTGGAGAGGGGTTGGATATGGTGAAGCGCTGGATCAGGAATCTGGCGAAAAACGGCGGAGTGTTTTGATGATTAAAGAGGTGGTCGAGTAGTGCATCGATCTCATCGAATGCGCCTTGTTCGGTTACTGGAAATGGACCGATGGTTGAACCGTCGAGCAGGGTCTTTTCGCTGTAGTCGTGCCAGCTCGTGTGTATTTTCATCGGATCGGTGTAGTTATTGGAACGGATCTCAATATTGGTTCGGTTGGATTGACGACGCAGGCCGGTGAAGATCTTTGCGAATTCTTCAATGTCGCCGATATCGTAGGTTGGAACTGGGTCGCCGTTGGCATTCATTATGGGTGTACCGTCTTGGTTGAGCATCCAGAGGCCGATGCTGAACTGCTGCATCACTTCGCGGGCGTAGTTTTCGTCGGGAAAGGTGCCTTGCGCGGCATCTGCTTTACGGTTGTCGGTATAGGTCAAGTAATAGCCCATGTGCGGGCTGTAAGTGACTTCGCCAAGTATATCGCGGAAATTACCCAAAGCATGACGCACGAAAATGTCGTAGTATTTAAGCGAGCGTTCACCGCTATTGATTTCGTTCGAGCCCACATCGCCGAGTACGAAGAATTGACTGATAGCCCACGCGACTCTTTGTCGTAATTGATCGTCTCCGGTGAGCGCTGCTTGATACCAGACTACCCGCTTGGTCTCATTGTTGTCGAAGGTGACGTCGCTGGAGCTGCGACCTGCATCCAGTGCATCCTGCGTGTCTGCTTTGTAGGAGGTGCCACCAATGAAGTAAGTTAATTGATGACCGAAGCTTGCGTTGTGAGCGATTTCGTTGGGCGAAAATACGGTGTTATCAATGAAGGTCGGGTTACTTCGTTCACGCCAGAAGGCGCGCAGGGAGAACATCGGCACTGCGATCTGACTATCAATCCACGTTTCGTAATAGGTGTAAGGCGCGTCGTTAAGATCACTGGCCGCGTAGCCGGGAAAGCTAGTGATCATGGCAAGATTTGGGCCGAAAGTAGCTTGTTGTAAGAAACGGGAGATGCTGTGCGCGTTTGAGGGATTGGCGCCGGTATCGACTCCGACCATTCGGAAAAATCGTGCGGGTGCATCAATTTCAACGACTAATGTTTGCGTGCCAGCATCTTCAGTAATTGGAAGCACATGAGGAAATATGTTTTCCCAATTTGGGCCGTAATCACGAGCCACGGGTGACCAGTTTTGTAGATCGGTGGACCACTCGACCCAGCGAAACTGGCCCGCCTCGGAATCTGGTAGTTCGAGCTCAAATGCAGGGGGCGTGGCACTCAAGGAGGCATTTAAACAAAAGATCGCTGCCAGTAAGACGAAGACGCGAGGAATGTTGGAATTGGCGAATCGATTCAGTGTGACTCGGCGAATTGATGAATCCATTGAAATGGGGGTCTGGGGCTAGGCTGGGGCGTATTTAATATAACTAATTGTATTTCAGTAAATCTCGATATTTAATTGCAGTGTGGCTTTGGGGTGATTAGACATCGGAGAGGAGGTTTTCTGCGGTGTTTGGGTTGCTTTAGAGAAGCAATCAAACGATAGAAAGATACATTAATATTATTAAACTTCAATGTTCGGACGTCTAATCTTCTATGAAATCGCTAATCACTCAAATTTCCGCTCTCAGTTTTGCGATGGTTGCTTCGGCGCAGCCCGCGATCACTGTTTACAACGAAAACTTCGGCGTGGTGCGCGATACCGTGTCGCTCGACCTTGATGCGGGGCTCAGTGATGTAAGCTACAGTGGCGTGACTGCGCAACTCGAGCCGGAATCGGTGATTCTACGTGATCCCAGTGGCGCGGTCGCGCTAAGTGTGGTCGAGCAGAGCTATCGTGGTGATCCAGTCGATCAGCAACGATTGCTGCAAATGTTCGAGGGGCAGTCGATTCGGTTTCTAAAGGTAGTGGACGGCAAAGAAGTGATCGAGTCGGGTAAAATTATCCGTGCGCCTTCGATTATTACGACCAAGAATCAATATGGCAATCCGCAGCAGAAGGACCTGGAGCCGATTATTCAAGTCGATGGCGAGCTGCAGACGCGGCTCCCGGGTGTGCCGCTCTTCCCCAGTCTTGGTGATGATTCGGTGCTGCAGCCAACGCTGTCATGGAAACTACATTCTGACAGAAAAGCAGCCTTTGACGCCCAGCTCAGCTATTTGACCAATGGCATTTCGTGGAAGTCCGACTACAATCTATTGCTGCCTGAAAAGGGCGACGCGGTGACGCTCACAGGCTGGGTTTCGATTGAGAATAACACCGGCAAGACCTTTGAAGACGCAAAGATTAAATTGATCGCGGGCGATGTGAATAAGGTTGAACCACCACAGCAACTGCGTCGCGAAAAAGTCTACGCGATGGCGATGACAGATAGCGCTGGAAGCCCGCCACAAGTTGAAGAAAAGAAGTTCGACGAGTTTCACATGTATTCACTGCCACTGACTGCGACACTGCGAGATCGTGAAACCAAACAGGTGGAATTCGTTCGTGGTGAAAACGTGCAAACCACGAAGCTCTATGTCTATGAGGGGCTGAAAGCGAGCTACCGTGGCGGGATAAATCTTAATCAAAATTACGGTCAAAATGGGCAGACAGACGTAGCGATTTACCGCGAACTTGAGAACAAAAAAGAGAACGGCCTAGGCGTGCCACTACCTGCAGGGCGGATGCGCTTCTACCGCATGGATGACGACGGTCAGCTCGAATTTACTGGCGAAAACACGATTGATCACACGCCTAAAAACGAGACCATTCGCGTCTATCTAGGCAACGCCTTCGATATCCTCGGTGAGCGCAGGCGCACCAATTTCTACAAACACCCGAGCCGCGACATGTTGCGTGAGACCTTTGAGGTAGAGATCCGCAATCGCAGTGAAGAGACAGTGACGGTGAAAGTGGTAGAGCCGCTCTTCCGCGGGTCCAACTGGGAGATTCAAACGCCGAGCCAGGAATTCGAAAAAACTGATGCGCAAACCATTGAGTTTCCTGTAGTGGTCGAAGCGGATGGCACCGCAACGGTGACTTACACCGTCGAATATACCTGGTAAACTGTCAAAACTGCTGCGCGGGCTGCGCTACACCAGAACTGACAGTGCTGCACTACGTAAATTCTCAAACATTCGACGTTTAAGCAGTTTACAGCGCCTCGGTGCCTAAGTGCCCGTGCACCTGCGGGATCAGCTTACTGGTCAAGGTCAGGCCACCAGAGCTCACGCCTTTGCAGGCAAGCATGCGGTTGGTGAGAGCGCGCAAGCGTTGCACGGGGCCCTGCACGAGCAGCACTTCCATGATGTAGTGGCCCTCGAGCAGCACGTGCTGACTACTCACACATTCTTTGACGTGTTCGCGCTCAATTTCGGCTAGCTTCTGTAACAGTCGCGGCTTTGCGGTGTCGTAGAAAAGTGTGATGGTGCCTGCCAGGACTGTCGTATCGTCACGCTGATGATGCGTGGTCAAGGAGGTTTCAATCATCTCTGCGACTGCCTGAGAACGATTTTGAAAACCTCTAGTTTCGACCATTTGGTCGAGCGCGACTGCGAGTTTCGCAGGGAGAGAGATGCTGATACGTTGTGCGAGTGATTTGGTCATGTGTGCGCTTAGTTCATACGATTGATCTATCAAATCTTTAGATCGTAATACTTTTTGCAATGAAATTAATACTTTAATTGCACTTTAAAAGGATTGGCATTCTTCGTGCTCAATAACCATCGATCGCTAGTAAGAGCCATTTTACTTAGCATGTTCTCCACTATATTCATCAATCAATCCAAAAATAATATGTTGAAATTTAACAACTGGGTCGGAAAGGCCACTCGCACAGGACTCTGCGCACTTGCATTTATCGCTGCAAATGTGCTTTCCGCAAAAGAACCACTTAAAATTGGCTACAGCGACTGGCCAGGCTGGGTCGCATGGCAAATCGGTATCGACAAGGGCTGGTTTGAAGAAGAAGGCGTCGAAGTTAACTTTCAATGGATGGACTACGTCGCATCGATGGATGCCTATGCGGCGGGTTTGATCGACGCGGTGACCATGACCAATGGTGATGCGCTCGTGACGGGCGGCACTGGCAAGCCTTCGGTGGCGATCCTGATCAGTGACTACTCGAATGGTAACGACATGATTGTCGGCGCACCAGGCATTGATTCGCTTGCGGATCTTCAAGGCAAAAAAGTGGGACTCGAAGAAGGCTTCGTGATTCACCTGCTACTCATCAAGGGCGCTGAGGCGGCTGGGCTTGATCCTTCGACCTTCACTATCGTCAACACGCCGACCAACGAAACGGCACAAGTGCTCGCTTCCGGTGCGGTCGATGCGATTGGTGCTTGGCAGCCAAACTCGGGCCAAGCGCTCAAGACGGTGGCTAACTCCAAGCCAATTCTCACGTCTGCAGATTTGCCAGGCATCATTTACGATTTGCTCAGTGTAGATCCTGAAAGCCTCGAAAAGCGCCGCGATGATTGGATGAAAGTCGTCAAGGTCTGGTATCGCATCGCTGACTTCCTCAATGATGAAGAAAACATCGACGAAGCGCTGGCCATTCTATCGGCCCGTGTCGCGATCTCTCCAGAAGAGTATGAGCCGTTCCTTGCGGGCACATACATTTTGAACCTCGAAGAAGTGCTGCCGATCTGGGAAAAAGCCGAAGGCCTCAAGTCCATTTACGGCTCTACCGCGATCTCTGATGCATTCAACGTATCTGTCGGTGTTTACGAAGAGCCGTTGAATATCGATCAATATCTCGACCCCAGCTTGACCCTCGAATACGCCGAGTCGTTGAAGGCTAAATAAGTCATTCTTCAACCGTCACTCACTTTGACAATCAATGAAGGCGGGCCGACTTGGTCCGCCTTTATTTTGTTAAGCAACTGCTCGCTCGCCCTCTCTCTTTATACCCAGACACAAGCACTATGAAATCTCCTGAAAATCGTAAGAGGCCATCCAGTCCCTGGTTTGCGATTCGCAAGGAATTGAACGAAACACAGAAGTTTATACTCACTTGCTTGTCCTTTCTCCTGCCACTCATCCTCTGGGCCTTCGTGAGCTATTCCCCGTTTATTTGGCATCCCGATGTCAAATTGCAGATCTCTGCAGATCGTTCGGATGTGACCACGGTTTACACCTCAGGCGATCATTTGTCGAAGACTTACTATCCTGAATTTGTGGCTGCGATTCAGTCAGATAATGAAGGCATCCGCGCCGCTCGCGATTCTGGCGACATTTCAGGTTCTGGTTTTAGTATCCGTCGAGCCAATCTGAAGAATATGCGTCACCTGTCGGATGCCGCTGTGGCTAATAAATGGCTAACTCGTGAGGAAGCTAAAGCTGATGAACTGCTTTATGAAGTGTGGCAAGCCGTCGCGGAAGGTACCTTGCCCGCAGGTAAAGTAAACATCTCAGCAGAAAACCAAGCCATCATCGAGCGGAACTGGGAATTGATGTCCGAGCGCTCCTCAGTCTTTGTTTCCAAGTTACTGCCGGAGGTGCCACTCGAAAAGTTAGTGCCACAGGGCGTCTCTGCAAATCCGGTCTATTTGCCCGCTCCCCATGAAGTGCTGGTCAAGGGCTTTCATGATTTTACCTTCGTATCCGATAGCGACAAGCCCTCCATGTTCGAACGCTACAAGCACTCGCTGCGCATTGTCTTTATGGGGTTCTTCCTTGCCGCTGCAATCGGTGTGCCGATCGGTGTGCTCTGTGGAACTTTTGATTTTTTCTCAAGACTGTTTGAGCCCTTTATTGACTTCTTTCGCTACATGCCAGCACCAGCTTTTAGCACATTATTAGTCGCAGTATTTCTGGCTCATGACGCCCCGAAGATCGCCTTGGTCTTTATCGGTACTTTTTTCCAGCTCGTTTTGGTGGTGGCCAATACCACACGTCAGCTCGACGCCTCTTTACTCGAAGCCGCGCAAACACTGGGTGCGAAGAATACGACTTTGATTCGGCGCGTGATTCTTCCTGGTATTCTTCCAGAACTGTTTAATGACCTACGAATTCTGCTCGGTTGGGCGTGGACCTGGTTGGTCATAGCCGAACTGATCGGCGTGAAGAGCGGACTAACTGAATTCCTTGAAACACAGGGCCGTTGGCGTAACTTCGATAGTGTGTTTCCGATCATCATTTTAATCGGCATGTCGGGCTTTGTGACCGACCAATTTCTCGCCTCTTTGCGGAAGTATCTTTTTCCCTGGACGCCGGAGTCGTCTGAGAAAAAACATGGCTTCATTGGACGTTTCGTCTTCTGGCTATTAGACCGAAAAGTCTACGATAAAACCTTTAATGGAAAGGAAAGCTAAGCCATGAGCGACACCAGAGAACTACCAAGTTATAAAGAGCAAAGCCCTTCGGTTCGGGCCCGCTTTGCAGCGATCTACAAGCGCCCTATCAAGCTCGAATTTAAAGGCGTCAGCAAGTCTTTCACCACCGCGAAGGGTAAAGTCGATGTCTTGAGTCCGATTGATTTCAATGTGCATCGCCGCGAGTTTATCTCAGTAATTGGGCCCTCGGGGTGCGGTAAGTCCACCCTCATTCGTATGCTCGCTGGACTGGAAACAGTATCCGATGGCACCTTCTTACTTGATGGTGAGGAGCCGAGTGGCCCCGGAGCAGATCGCGGTATGGTCTTTCAAGGCTATACTTTATTTCCCTGGTTGAGTGTGAAAAAAAACGTGATGTTCGGCCTCGAAGTCAACGGCGTATCTGGCACCAGCGTCGAGCAAGAAGCCATGCAATGGATCGACTTAGTCGGCCTCTCGCATGCAACGGATTCGTATCCGAGTCAGTTATCTGGCGGCATGAAACAACGCGTGGCGATTGCCCGCGCGCTGGCTAATCAACCGCAGATTCTATTCATGGATGAGCCCTTCGGTGCGCTCGATCCGTACACGCGTAGCCAGATGCAATCACACCTCCTGCAGATTTGGAACAACGTGGATGTGACCATCATGTTTGTCACACACGACCTCGATGAGGCGATTTATCTTTCGGACCGCATTTTGGTTTTAAAAGCAAACCCTGGAGAAATTCAGGAGTTCATTGAAGTGCCTGTTCCGCGTCCACGCAGACCCGAACAAATGCTGAGCCCAGCGTTTTTAGCGACCAAGCAGCGCCTCGAAGAATTGATCCATCCTAAGTCCACCACTTCGGCACATGACTTGCCGATCGTGCGAATGACGAATGCCGACGACAACGTAGAATAGATATAAATGTCTTCACGAAAGCCCAGTATCTGTATTGAATATCTGCCTTGGCCGAAGGTGCAGGCGCTGCAATCGAAGTGCTCACTCTTGGTGCTGCCGCTTGGTGCCACAGAGCAACACGGCCCTGCGCTGCCGATCAATACTGACACTGTCATCGCCGACGCACTCTGCCGTGATGCCTGCGAGAGGGCTCAAGTCTCGATGGCTCCGGTCATGTCTTACACCTCTTCCGGCGCTCATACCGCTAAGTGGCCTGGCACCTTTTCACTCACTCCAATCACGTTTATTAAGTCACTGGTGCAATACGCGAAATGGGCGGAGGCCACTGGATGGAAAAAGCTCTATATCGTTAACGCCCATGCGGGCAATGACGGTCCCTTGCGCGTCGCGGTCGATCAGATTCGCATCGAACTGATGGGGCGGCTGCAAGTCGGCTACCTGAATACCTTTTTCATCACGCCCGAAATCGAGGCGCACTTCACCCAAGACGCTGCCGATCTACATGCCAACAAAGGCGAGTGCGACCTGATGTTGCACCTCGCCCCAGAGACGGTGGATCAAGACGCTTTCGAAATTGCCGACGATCCGGACCGCACTGCCGACCTCGTTTTCAGCTACCCCGTATCACAGACAAGCTTGAATGGTACCACTGGTGCACCTTCGCGTGGTAACGCTGATGAGGGCCGCAGTTTGTTCGAGAACATGAGCGCCGCCGTGGTGCAAAAATTGCAACAAGCTAAAATCGAACAAGCGCCGCTGCCGCAGAATGAGTGGGGTGCCGCGCCTGAAGGTTTCTATATTTAGCCAAAAGTGAAATTGGCATAGTTTTTGCATTATGTCGTAATACGATTTAACTGAAACGTAATAACTTAAAATTATGCAAAACATGGAAGCACTTAAAAATAAACTAAAGGCTCAGGGCGTCAAATATTGCATTGGCGCTTATGTAGACATTCACGGCGTGGCGAAAGGAAAGTTCGTGCCTATCGACCATTTTGAAGATTTTGCCAGCGGTTCGGAGCTCTATACGGGCTATGCACTCGACGGCTTGGGCCAGCGTCCGAACGACGACGAGATTTCCTCTCTGCCAGACACGGCTCACATCATCCAACTGCCTTGGCAGCCTGAAGTCGCTTGGATGCCAGCGGACAACACTTTCAAGGGCGAGCCTTATGAAGTGAACACACGCGTGGCGCTGAAGAAGGTCATCGCAGAAGCTGCAGAGATGGGCTTTAGCGTGAATCTCGGTATTGAGTGTGAGGTCTTTGTGGTCAAAGAAAAGGCAGACGGCGGCATCGAGATTCCCGATCAGAACGATCACTTGGACAAGGCCTGCTACGACGTGAAGCGCTTCATGGACCGTTTTACATGGCTCGATAAGGTGTCTACTACGATTAACGATCTAGGTTGGGATCTTTACTCGCTCGACCAAGAAGATGCGACGTCGCAATTTGAATTCGATTTCAAATATGCGGACATGCTGACCATGTGTGATCGCTACATTTTCTTCCGTATGATGGCGAAGCAATACGCCGCAGAGGAAGGCTTACTGGCGACCTTTATGCCAAAACCGTTTGCAGATAAAACCGGCAGTGGTGCGCATTTCAACCTATCGTTGGCTGATCCCAAAACAGGCAAAAACTTGTTTGAGGATGACAACGATCCGCGCGGTCTCGGTCTTTCCAAGCTCGGCTATCAATTTAGCGCCGGCATTCTCAAACACGGTCCTGCGCTCTGCGCGACCTTTGCGCCAACGGTCAACAGCTACAAGCGTCTCGTGCGTAAAGGGCTCATGTCCTATTACTCATGGGCGCCCGTTTTCAACTCCTACGGCAGTAACAATCGCACCAATTCGCTACGTGTGCCAATGGGCGGAGGTCGCATCGAATCGCGCAATGCCGATGCTTCGTGCAACCCTTACTTAGCTTCGACCTTGATGCTGGCAGCTGGTTTACAAGGCATCAAAGAGCAGCTGGATCCGGGCGAGCCACAAGAGGACAACCTCTACGAACTTAGCTCCGCGCAACTCGCGGAGCGGGGCATTGTTGAGCTCCCAAGCAATCTAAACGAAGCGGTCGAAGCCTTTTCCTCTGATCCCTTTGTCGAAGAGGTGCTCGGCAGCACGTTGCGCGATGAATTTATTCGTTACAAAAGCGAAGAATGGCGCCAATATCATCAACGCGTGACTGAGTGGGAAATCGATCAATACGCACGTCGCTTCTAGAAAATTAAAAATATCCCTCTAGTTTGGAATCAATAACCGTGGCGTATTCGCTTGCCGAATGCCTTTCTCAGAGTCGACTCGGCCCCAGTTCTCAGCGAGCAAACGATCGCTTAACAGTTAGCCAACAGGCTTAAGAATTTTAAGTCTTTTTCATTATGAATCTCATACACACAGAAAAACTCAACGGCGGCACCATGTGGTCCAAAGTCATCGGCCGCGGTAAAACGTTGCGCCTCACAGATATCGATGGCCGCGCCAATGTTGGTATGCTCTTGTACAACGCACTTGAAAAAGAAGAGCGCTATAATATGCCGGACACACTTAAGGGGCAGCACATCTTTTATCTAACTGCGCCGTTCTGCCTGCACTCCGATATGGGACGTCTCTTCT
>JBLHTV010000051.1:0-11826 GCA_047627755.1 Lentimonas sp.
CGACACGCTTCTTCGCCGCCCATCCCGCCAGGCACGGTTAAATCAAAAACCACCGCATCAAATGGCTTACCCGCCTCTTTGGCCCTTTTATACGCTTCGATGGCTTCGTCGCCGTTGGCCGTGAGCTCTACCTCATAGCCAAGTACTTGCAAAATCTCGCCGGCCACCGTCAACATCGCTTTCATGTCATCCATGACCAGAATACGCCCATGGCCTGAGTAGATCGTATTATCCTCCTGCGTCGACGCGGCAACTTTTGCTGTTTTCGGCAGATAGACCTTAAATGTAGAGCCCTCGGATACGACCGATTCTACAGTCATTAGACCACGATGGCTCTTCATAATTGAATAGGACAACGCCAAGCCAAGGCCATTGCCTGCCTTCTTCGTGGTGAAATACGGATTGAAGATACGCTTCAAATTATCTGGCGTGATGCCGCCTCCATGGTCCTGCACCGCGATGCAGACGTAATTGCCCGGCGACAGCGAAGGGATTTTTCCACTGCGGACACGCTCACACGTTAAGTCTATACGAATGATGCCCCCCTCGGGCATTGCTTGGTCAGCATTGATGATAAGGTTATTAACGACCTGACTGATCTGCCCCTTATCGGCATCAACCGTCCATAAATTATCATCCTTATGCAATTCGCATTTCACATTCGAACCATGAAGAATGAATTGCGCACAATCCTCCACCAATTGATCGATAGTGGTGGCCTTCAGCAGCGGCGTGCCACCCTTCGAAAAGCTAAGTAATTGCTGCGTCAAGGAGGTCGCCTGTAGCCCCGCCTTCTCTGCTGAAAGCAGTTTCTTCGCATTAACATCTCCCTCATCCATCCCCATACGCACCATGGAAACATTCCCCAACACAGCAGTCAGAATATTATTCAAGTCATGCGCAATACCTCCGGCTAATAAGCTAATCGAACGCATTTTCTCTGCCTGAAAGAGTTCTTTCTCTGCGTTCTTATACGACGTCACATCATTCAGCACAACGACGTAGCCATGTTGACTCGGATCGCCCTCAAGTATGCAACGCATCTCCACGGAGACCAAGATTTTGGCGCCGTCGTCTCCCTCTAAAGAAATACCCATCTCCGGCGTGATTCCTTGGGAAAGGAACACGCTGACTGGATCTTTGATTAACTTGCCTGTCTTCGGATGTCGCAACTTCAGCACATCGCCTAAACGCTGGCTGCGCGCACTCTCCATGCTCATGCCAATCAGCTTCACGGCTGCTTGGTTCATGCGCTCGATCTCACGATTCGGCTTCACTACAATCACAGCGCCTGCGATCGAGTCCAAGGTCAGCGCAAGCCACTTCTTCTCTTGTTGCAAATCCAACTCCGCAGTACGGCGTAGGGTCACATCTCGCAAAATCACCAACAGCGCACTGTCCCGCTCCCAGACTAAATCCAGCGCATTGAGCTCCACCAAGCGTGTGCTCTCTTCAGGCCCTGGAACCTCCAATTCGAGCCGCTTACCTCGCTCGATTTTAAACGGAAATATTTCTCCAACCAGTGACTCCGGCTCCACCTCCAAGAGCTGAGCCGCCGCAGGATTTAAGAACTTAATCTCGTACTCCTGAGTCAAAATCAACATGGCATCCGTGTTCGCATCAAAGGTCCGTCGCAGCAGCTCGGCACTGTGCTGAAGCTCTCGAGTCTGCGATTTCAATCGGTTCAACCGGTTAGCTCGTTCGATCGCAGAGCGGATTGAACGACGCAGTACCTCACCGCTCAAACGATCCTTACACAAATAATCCTGCGCGCCTTCCTGCAGGGTCTTGAATGACAACTCTTCATCATCCGCGCCAGTCAGCACGATGATGACCTCATCCCGAATAATGCCAACCACCGCCTGTAAAGTCGCGATTCCACAGCTATCTGGCAAGGACAGGTCGAGAAGAATGAGATCGAAGGCCTGTGCCTGCAAGGCCTGCAGCCCATCGGCAAGGCACTTTACCGCGTGTATCTCAAAACTTAGGTTAGACTGCTCCAAGCACTCACCGACGAGATCCGCATCCGCTAAGTCATCTTCAAACAACAATATCTTAATGGGCTCTTTCGGTTGCTTCGCCATAGTCATACAATAAAAATTACATCAAGTGCCATTCGGCCGGACAAATCAATCTCTTATCGAAGGCCCTCGCAGCTTTACAGGCATCACATGGAAAGTACCCGCTCACCACACTCGAGAAGCAATCTAAACTCGCCGCGATGCAAGTATAACTGATAGTGCGCGGTGCCGTGCACTGCAAGACACTCACTCCGCGACTCTAAGCTGCCAGAATCCAGTGCCATACTAGCATTTGCACGCTTTCATGAGGCTAAAAATTTAGTCGTCACGCAGGCCAATCCTCGCTATATTTAGAGATCACTGCTCATGCTGGGCGCATTCTCTTATGTCGGTTCTCACAGGTCACAGCGTCGTAAAATACTTTACTCTTCCTTTCAACGAGGTGGAGATTAAAAACTGGGCAATGGCTCAAAAAGAGGCCCTCGCCGGCCCCGTCACCTTCGCCCAACTATTCACCACCCCGGAATGCAGCCGCCGTGCCAAAGAAATCATGGAAATCGTGCAGATCTATGCACACGTGCCTACGATCATCGGCTGCTCGGCCAGCGGCCTGATCGCCGGAAACCAAGAGATTGAAAACGAAGCTGGCTGTTGCATCGCGCTCTATCACCTGCCAGCCACGCAAGCGCGCGCAATCCATCTGCCGCTGGAAATCTTTAAGCCCGCGAGTCGAGCCGCAAAAATTCGTGCCGCGATTGGGCCACATCCTGAAAACGTCAATGCGTGGACCCTATTCGCTTCCTCCGAGAGTATTGGTAATGAAGCATGGCTGCCCGATTGGGACGACGCCACCGAACATCGCACCACGATTGGTGGATTTGCTTGTGCTGCTTCCGATGCACACGAATCCGCGCTCTACCTAAACGGCACAGTACACACAGACGGTGCGGTTGCGCTGGGACTGGAGGGCGCCGTGACCATCGAACCGCTGATCTCGCAAGGTTGCCGCCCCGTCGGCTCGCCGTGGACGATTACGCAAGCCGAAGACAACGTCATCCACCAGATTGGCAACCGCCCGATCCTCGAGGTGCTACGCGACACACTCGAAGGCATGTCGCTAAAGGAACAGCAAAAAGCACGCGGCAACATCTTTATTGGACTCGTGCTTAATGAGTACCAAGCGAGCTTCAGTGTTGGCGATTTTTTGGTGCGCAACCTTGCAGCTATAGACCCTCAAACTGGATCGGTCGCAATCGCCACACCACTCAGGGTCGGTCAAAACTTACAATTCCAAATCCGCGATGCTCACTCCGCATCCAGCGACTTCGAAATGCACCTCAAAGAGAAGGCTGTAGAACTCGCGGGGCGGTCCATTTACGGCAGCTGCTTGTGCGATTGCATCGGCCGAGGGACTTCTCTCTACGGTGTGCCCGACCACGACGTGGCCATCATCCACGATACTTTCTCCGAACTCCCCATCGTCGGGCTGTTTTGCAACGGTGAATTCGCGACCAGCCAAAACCGCACGCTGCTACATGGCTATGCGGCGAGCCTAGGGCTCTTTGTGAAGAAGCGCTGAGAGCGTTCAGCGCTGAGCTCAAAACCTCTCAAGCAAAATAGCAGTCACCGCATGCTTGGGCCTGCATAGCTCACAGGTGAATCGTGTACTTGGTTAGTCTAACAAACGGATCGGCCAGATCCGACCCTCCCGGTCGATCAACTCTACATTCTCGCCAAACACTCGATATAAAGCCAACACCGGCGACCTAGAGACTAAGTCACCTTCCAAATAATAAGACTCACTAATTTGAGCCGACCTCGGACTCGACTGAGTCGATGTCGCCTCCAAGCGTAGCTGCGAGACGACGAGCTGAATGGTATCAGTGGTGACGACACGTGGACCTGGCACCGAAATCTGCGAAATCCTCTGGCTGCCGAGCATTTCACCGACTCGGATCTTCCGACTCCCTAAACGGACGAAGAAGCCCGCTTCATCCAACCCTAAATTTTCAACAATATAAGTCGACAGCTCTTCTGCAGTCTTAGGCGTCGGTAAGACTTCTGGCTCCTGTCCTGCGACGACCATAGACTCTAATTCTTCGACTTCGTTGAAGACATGATTCGCAACAAATGGCTCACGTTTAAGCGCACTATACGTTTGCCAACGACGAGGCAACCACTGCTCTTTGATTAAACTCTCGACCGCACGGTCAGCCACACTGGCTGCTGGAGTATTCCGCTTGACGAGAAACTGCGCACTGGCACTGCGCTCAGAATTAAAAAAGTCAAGTTTCATGGGAGTGATCACACCGTAACTCACCAGTACCCACAGTAGTGCGACCAAAGCAAACGGAACGATCACGCGCGGTTCATTTAATAGTTTACGCATTAATCTGTAGGCTCGTCGGGTAGAATTTGATCATGCGCCAACGGGTATAAAAACACGGCATTCAGCTTATAATCGCTTGCTATACGCTCGATTCGCAGGCTTTTGATTTCTTTGGTCGGCGGTTTACGCCATAAATAATCAGCGATTCGGTCGATGGAATGAAACGGCAAAAAAGCAGTACCACTGATCGGATCAACGATTGGTACAGTCGCGACTACCGTCACCTCCACAGCGCCAAAATAGGCCGCGCTCGGTTTTCCTTCGGTCCTGGAGTCACTCAAAACTTCGCCTGCCTGAACCGATCTCAGGTTCCAGCCCTGAGATTCAAACACAGGCAGAAATTCGCGCCGAAAGTTTTCTGTGTCGACCGCATCAACTGCCATAAACTGTCGCTGGAAAATTTGTGACCGTTTGTACGCATCGGATTGACGCAATCCCTGTAGCTCCGCATCCAACTGCTCTTGCTCCTGCTTGAGTTCAATACTACGGCTCAGCAAGCCCTGCCACCGAAACTCGATCGATCGAGTGCCTGCCCCCAAGTAAAAAATTCCACACACCAGTAGACCAAGAAGGATCAACACTGGGTAAGATGACAGGATATTCAGAAATTTAAATAGGCGCCTACGCATGACTTATAAAGACCTCCACTTGGCATTCGCTCTTAGTTTAAAACTGACAGTGAATTTACGCAGTCCACCCCGTTGCACAAATCGCGACCCACCCGTATTAGTCGACTTAAATTCGCGCTCGAATGACTCGACCTCCCACCCCTGCATCTTAATCGCCCTTTGTAGAGCATCAATAATTTCAACTAAATCACTGTCAGGGCTCAACGGTCGGCCTTGCATTTCAATCAACGCAACTGGCACACTCGAATCAATCTCACAACTATAAGAGTCTAATTCTACCAGATCTGGCAGCGCTTGGGCCAGCGACTTCATCATTATTAACAATGGGACTGGCACTGGATCCTCTTTCTTGAACGTCTCACGGTCACGGCTAAACTCAATGACATTCCTATAGGCCTTATTCTGCTCAATGGTCTGCTGCGCTTGGTTGATTTTAAAAGTTTGTGATTGAAGACCCGTATTTAATGCGCTCACCTCAACTTCTAGGTTTTGTTTCTCCTCAAGCAAAGGTAGCACAAACAGCGCGGCAGCACCGACGAGCGCAATTCCCACAACAAAGGCACGGTGACGCAGGCGCTGACGCGACTGCCGCGCACGCTCCGACCTTGGTACCAGATTTAAACTCGGCTGCAGTTTTGTGCGGCACAGCTCGGCCACAACCGAGGCTTCTTCACGCGCGCTTGGTATCTCTGGATCGGCGCTGAGCTGCGGAACCACGCCAAACTCTTGCTCCGTAAACAGAGCTAAGCGGCGCGCACTCTGTTCAAGCTGCGCACGGTTGCTAACGCTCCCTTCAAAACGGTTAAAAAAGAGCATACGCCCGGCCGCATTGCGCGCGATCAGATAGCCTGCCCCACCTAAAGCGGTATATTCAATTCGCTCGCCTACCTGATGATTGTCGTCCGCAGATAAGAGCGACAGTGCCTGCGGCAAACTGTAAATACCTTCAAAATAAACACCCGCAGCGAGCGCCCAACGCGCCAATGGCAGGACACTGTCTCGCGGCAGGCTACTCACAAAATGAAATTGATGCGCAGTCTTTTCCTCGAGCTGCATCGGGCTCGCTGACCACGCCCGTGCTTCATTACCATAATTCTTTTTGCTACGCTGCTCTAATAATTGCTTTTGCAGCTTTACCCCGATCTGCGGAATACGCTCTAAGTGATGATCCAGCCCAGGCAAATCTACGTAAATGCGCAACCGAGAGATTGATAAAGCATCCGCATGCGACTCCAGGAAATCCACCACTGCTTCGGCATTGCTCGCGGCTCCATCTGCCAGCATCACGCAGCCCTGGCGCCCCGCGCGCCAGAGTGCGACGCGGTGATGATCCCAAATTAATATGGTAGTGCCCATGTGCTACTGTCTAGTAATGCCACTGCAGCCCGTCAAAGCGCAATGTGCTGAAATTCTCGGTGATGGTGAAGATGCCAACTTCTGCAAAGGTCCACGGCTCCCCCAGAAGTAATTCCTGCGTCTTCAGAAAATAGCGATTTTGAATATGAAGGTCAGTGTTAGTCCATCCTGCAAGTGCTAAGGGAGTCGAAGGCACATCTGGATTGAACAACGCAAGCGGAGCGCGATCGGTGAGAGTCAGGGTGGCTGTGATCGATTGATCTGGCTGAGACTCGAAGGAGCGCCGCCCACTGATGGTCACAGTCGCATCTAGGCCGACATCAATTCGACGACCTCTTTGAGTGTGTATGACTGCCTCCACATAGGTGTAGATTTGTGCGGGATGATCGAAGAAGCCATCACCATCGAGGTCTTCTGATACATCATCATCGAGTTGGTCACCATCACGATTGTAGTCGATTCCGTCCGGCACTTCATCTAGATACGGAGTATTTACGCCATCATTAAAGACACCATTACCATTCAGGTCTTCACTGCGATAATCTAAATATGTTCTTCCATCAGGATCTTGGCCACTTGCATCTTCAGTGGTGTCTCGTGCTTGTATAATAAATTCAGCATTCTGAAGGTTGGTACTAGACACTGAAACAGAACCCCGATCCCAGAAGCCTAGCGCCGAAGTTAATGCCGAACTAAGGTCCGCTCCACTCGCTTCTGCAATCGCCCTACGATTCTCGATGACCATCGTACAGAGCCAATCACGCAAATCAATCCGCTCGATATTCAATTCTGGCGCGCGACCAGCCCATTGATCTGCACTGAGGCCATAATTAGGCCAGTTCCCGGTTGCGGGATCGCCGTTATTGCCAACCGCCCAATTATTCCAGAATGCATTGAACTGCGTGATCGTTAATACATCTGGTAGTGACAGGTCTGGGTTAGTAGTGGAAATGAGCAGCAAGCGCAACTCCTTCGGATCAAGCGGGGCAGCTAACCAAGCAATCCCGTCGCCAGTGACTTCGAAAAACGACTGACCGCCCCAGCTTGCTTTTGCGAAATAGAGCTTCCGCGTATTCGCTTCCCCCGGAAAGGTGCCGAGGGGATAGCGGGCCTCATTGGCGCTGCCAGCACCATGGCGGGTCGCCAGGTTCCACCAGTAATCCGCATCTGCGGCGGTGCCAGCAGCAGACGCATTCATATCAAGTGGGAAACGCTGTTCACGTAACATCCCGAGCTTCAACGCCGCTGCGATTTTCGGGAGTTCTGCTCGGTCGTCTACCGAACGCTGGGTACGTATCAAACTGACGACACTCGGTACCGCCGCGGCAAATAAGATCGAAATCACCACCATCACCCCAATCATTTCGATCAAGGTGAAGCCAGCGCGGGTGGGTCGTTTCGCTAAGGGGTATGCATGCATAATATTTTAATAAGCTCCAGGGCTCAACATATTGACGAGTGGTAAGAAAACGGCAGCTGCAACAGCCCCGGCAACAAAAACCGTACAAACAATCAGACTAGGCTCTAAAAATGCGAAAAACGTTTTAATCTGTCGCGGCACTAAATCGTCGTAATAATCGACCACTGCTTGCAAGGCATCGTCCATTGATCCAGTGCGCTCGCCGACCCCGATCATCGTACGAACAAGGGCAGGGAAAACACGATCCTTCGCCATACCTTGGCTGATACTTGAGCCATTCGCCACCGCGTTCTCGATGCGTTGCACACTTTGCTCGATCACTTTATTGCCGACCACATCTCGCGCCATTGCCAGTGAATCAGTGATCACGATACCAGCTTTTTGCATCAGTATCAGGCTCCGCAAGAAGCGGGCAACCGCTAAGGTCCGAATCACGTCACCCAGATATGGGATCTTCAAGAGTAGATGATCTCGTATCAGTGCCGCTCGTGAGGATACTTTAAACAACAAGCGCAGGCCTGGTGGGGTGGCTACAAAAATAACCACAATCACTGCCCAGTAGTTGACCACAAAATCGCTGCAAGCAATCATCGCTCGGGTAATCCAAGGCAGCGGGATATCGAGCTCGAACAACAATTCGGTCACCGTCGGAAAAACAAAGCGTAGCGCGATGAAAATAAAAGCCACAAGTGCTGCCATCACAAAGGCAGGATAAAGCATCGCTTGCTTAAACGCCTTCCAGTTTTTATCCATCCATTCCAAATAGGCACGTAGCTCAATTAAGTTTTCAGCCAATGAGCCACTCTGCTCGGCCACTTGCACCACATTGCGAATGTAACCAGGGAAGACTCGAGGGAATTGCTCGAGTGCCTTACTCAGTGGCGTGCCCTGCTCCACCAACTCCCCGAGACGATCACGCACCTTGGATTGAGCTCCAGAGGTTTCTTCCCCCTCACGAGTGCGCAGGGCATCCAGCACAGGTACACCTGCACGTAGCTGAATGCCAATTTGAAAAATTAAATTTGCGAGCTCAGTCGGTTTTAGTTTGAGGCTCGCATAGCGTCGGCCGCGCAATTTTTCGCGCGTTTCTGAATTGACTAGTTCAAGCCCGTCTTTGCCGAGCAAGTCATTCAAGCGTACCGCTGATTCAGCTTCACGCTGACCTTTGACGATTCGGCCATCCGCTGTGACTGCAGTATAATTAAATTCAGGCATCCGCGATTTCCATGCCTGACTCGAGCTGTATCACTCGGCCCACTTCCTCAACCGTCGTCAGCCCCGCTCGGGCTTTAGCTAGCCCATCCTGGCGCATCAATGGAATCCCCTGCTTCTTCAGATACTGCTTGAGAATCGCGGTCGGCTGATGGTTATCAATTAAATTCGCGAGTCCCGGTCCTACCCGAATGATCTCGGCCAGACTAATGCGCCCATTATAGCCGTTGTCGCCACAAGCATGGCAACCTACCGCGCGGTATAAATCGACCGGCCCCTCAACTGCGCCTCCACCGAGACCCACCCACTCTTCAGGCGTCAATGTATGCGCCTCACGGCAGACCGGACAAAGTCGCCGCCCGAGGCGCTGCGCACTGAGCCCGATCAAACTACTGGAAAGCAAGTACGGCGGAATACCCAAATCAGTTAAGCGCGGGACAGCGCTGATTGCGTCGTTGGTGTGCAAAGTAGAGAACACCAAATGCCCAGTCAGGGCTGCACGGATCATCAGTTCCGCAGTTATTTGGTCACGGGTCTCACCGACTAAGATCACATCCGGGTCTTGCCGTAAAAGGGTGCGTAAGCCGCTGGCAAAGGTCAGTCCGATCTCATCTTTGATCTGCGTTTGCCGAATCAAAGGTAAGCGATACTCAATCGGGTCTTCGAGCGTGAACACACTACGCGCTTCGGCATCAATCATCGAGAGCAGCGAATACAAGGTAGTCGTTTTACCACTACCAGTCGGACCAGTAATCAAAAACACACCATGTGGTTGATCCAAAATTTCGGCGAATTTTGTCTCTTGTTCCTCTGAAAATCCCAAGGTAGGAAGCTTCAATTGCAAGCGAGACTGGTCGAGTAATCGCATGACTAAACTCTCCCCATTACTACAGGGCAAACTGGAAACTCGGATATCAATATCCTCACTGCCGATGGCAAAGTGTATGCGTCCATCCTGCGGCAGTCTGTCCTCCGCAGTATCCATGCCCGCTAAAATTTTAAACCGTGCAGTGAGTGCGCTACGAATCGCACTCGGCAATAACAGCCCTTCCTCTAGCACACCATCCACTCGCAAACGAATACGAAAGAAGCGCTCTTCTGGGTGCAAGTGAACGTCACTGGCCTCGCGGGTAGCCGCATGCATCAGGATTTGCTCCGCCAAGCGAATCATCGGCGGATCATCCTGACTCTGCTCATTCAGCAATGCGGCATCCATTTGGATAAATGCACCCACTGCGTCATACAGCTCATCGTGCGCCGCATAATTGCGATTAATCGCGAGTCGAATGTCAGTTTCCGATGCAGGCAAGGCCTCCACCGGTTGACCCGCGGCGGTCTCTAGGCGCTTGAGTGTCGGTAGATCAAACGGATTACTCGTGGCGACCCACAGGACGCCATCGCGTTCAGCGACCGGCACGGCCACTAAGCTCTGGCACAACTCCATCGGGAGTTTCGACCGCAGTGCATCATCTAAGCTCAGTCGGCGCAGACTGAGATGATTGCCCTCGCCTTGGCCATCACGAATAAACTCACTCGCAGTGCGAAGCTGCCCATGAATCGAACGATAGCGTGACAGTTCTTCGCCTGTTACGAGTCCGAGTCGCTGAACGACTTCACTGAAACTAAGCCCCAGACGTGAGCCTTCGCGCTGGGCTAAGACAATCTGCGAGTTGGTCAGTATACGTTCCGACGCAAACCAGGCTTCCATCGAGATAGAAGCCTGGTGAGGATCAGAAACTTTGGGCGTGGTATCGCTCAAGTGGCTATTTAGTTATCCAAACAAGGATTACTGATGCGCAACATAGAGAAACGCATCGTAAGTAGAGTCAGCATTATCAATGAACCAAGCGTTTGCACCGTCGATGTTTTGCAGAGGTGTACCACCCGCAGCAAGCGACTCGCCGATTACGTTCAGGTCACCCTGGATTGTGTTTGGAAATGGTCCATTCACCTTGGTGGCTAAAGCAGCCGCTTCCTGAGTGGTTAGGTTGGGCATCATGAAATACACGATACGACTTGCGCGCCCAGCCGACTTAAATACGAAAGGCGCTGTTCCATAGCCAGCTGCGGTGCCACCACCCGCATCGAGTACACCGCCACCGGCGATGGTCGAACAACCGACTGCCCACTCTTTACCGCCGATATCTTCGCCGATTGGTGTTCTTTCAGATTCCAACAATTGCTCCTGCAGGACAAGCAAATCGCCAAAATCAGCGCCTGCACCAGAAACTGTAGTGGCGCCAGTTGGGTCGGTCCGGTAATCCACAATAGTGGTCAGTGTACCATCCTCTGGGAAACGGTCATAGCGCTGATAATAACTCAATGCAGCAGTCTTAGCTGAATTGACCGAACCAATTGCAGAAGTAACTTTGGCGTCACGGATCGATTCGATGACACGTGGTGCTACAACTGCAGCGAGAATACCGATGATCGCTAACACGCCGATCATTTCAATGAGAGTAAAGCCAGACTTTTGAACTGTTTTCATAATTTTAATAGTTGATGGATTTGGTACATGGGCAACGCAACTTAAGTTAGCTACGAGTAGAGATCTAAGAACATTTAACGGTTCAAGTAGTATACCTTATATTATATAATTACGATCAAAATGTAGGTAAAGATAGCGTAAAAGACCACGCTCGGTCGGCATGCCTTGCATCGAAAACTGATACCACTTCGCATCAACCTAAATTGTTTCACCATCTACGCTTTGCTCCGTCAGAAGTCGGCACCCAAGGGCATAATAAAGGTCAGAGAACAGTAGCCAGTCACTGATAATCAGAAACTTGCCGCGAAACC
>JBLHTV010000052.1:0-11436 GCA_047627755.1 Lentimonas sp.
CTGCCAATCGAGGCAGTCGCGCGTGGTTATCTATCTGGATCAGGTTGGAAGGCCTACCAGGAGACGGGTAAGCTCTTTGAATATAGATTGCCCAAAGGCCTGCAGGAAAGCAGCCAACTGCCGGAACCTCTGTTTACACCGACGACTAAAGTTGCGAGCGGCCATGATATGCCGATCGATTGTGCGGATGCGGGGAAGTTGATTGGCGTGGAGTTATTTCAGCGGGTGCACGATTTGAGTATCGCCCTGTATCAAATGGGAGTGGAGCGGGCGGAGGCGGCCAATTTGATTCTGGCTGATACAAAGTTTGAGTTTGGTCTGGATGAAGCGGGAGAACTCTACCTGATCGACGAGATTTTGACGCCAGACTCTTCGCGTTACTGGCCGCGTGAGGGCTACGCTCCTGGCGGCGCGCAGCCCTCGTTTGATAAACAGTTTGTGCGCGATTACTTGGAGTCGTTGGACTGGGATAAAACACCGCCACCGCCAGCATTACCGGAAGCGGTACTAGCGGGTACTCTTCAGCGCTATATCGAAGCTTACACGACCATTGTGTCCAACAATGAGTGAGACCGAAACGACCTTCGGTCGAGTGAGAAAGTGAGAGATTGAGAAAGTGGAAATTCCCTGATATATGCTACTTTCATACCTTCGCACATTCCGACCTTCCCACTCACTTAGTGTATGCCCATTTGGCTGATTGATATATTTGCTGCATCTGATCTGAATAGTACGTTCTGGTTCCTTGCGTGTATGACGTTGCCCATTTGGTTCGGTATGATTGTACTACCTGATGCGCGGTTGGTACGACTGCTGGCGCAACCCTTGCTAGTGGCGCCACTTTATGGCACGGTGCTTTTTGTATTGTTGTGGAAGTGGTATCACGCTTCGCTGTTTCCAGACCCTATGGTAGAGCTCAGTTATTCAGCAGCACAAGGACTGACGCGGCATCCTGCCGCATTTCTGTCATTTTATTGTAACTTTCAGATTATGAATTTGGCCCTCGGTAGCATGATGTATCAGAAAAGTCTGCGTTCAGGCTTTCGGGCACCCATCGAGCTCCTGCTTTGTTGGTTGTTGGGAGCTCCTGCGTTTATACCCTTTGTAGTGCGTTTACTATTGAGGAGGCAATCGATCCGATGAAGGAGTTGTCTGAATTGGCGATGACCGATATCGGCACTCGCAATCGAGGCAATCGCCCTTGGCGCTTGGCGGTCTGGTCAGCGGTGGTGGTGCTCTGCTATGTGTTGGTTCGCAATTTACTGTATGTGAACGCGGGGATGTTGAGGCCCAATTTCACCGAGATTCATAAGGCCTATGATTTTAACCTGTGGGAATTGCCGATGACATTGTTCGGTGTCGCTATTTTTTTTGCGTTATTGGCGGCGACGTGGCGCGGGCTGCGCAGGGGGCTCATTTGGGCTGCGCTACTGTATGTATTTATTGCGGTCGATTTATTGGGTTTGCGGTATTATGTGACTAATGTAGAGCCGCAGCGCTTGGTCGTGAAGCATGTCCGACTAGAGACGCCAAAACTCACTCAGCCAATACGGCTGCTACATATTTCGGATATTCAAGCAGGTCGTATCACCGACTATGAAGTAGAGATATTTGAACAAATTAAAGCACTGAGCCCTGATTTAATTCTCAACACGGGCGATTTTCTTCAAGTCGTGCCGCCTGCGACTTTTGCCTCTGAATTTCCGAAGTTGTTGGCTCTTATTAAGGAGGTGAATCCGCGACTCGGCACGTATGCAGTGTATGGTGATACCGAGCGTGAGCTCTACAGCATTCGCGCGAATCAGTTGGCGCCACTGCAGGTATTGTCGTCGCGCTCTGCACAGATTAATACAGGCGGGGGAACTATTAATTTGCATGGCTTAAGTTTATACCAATCAAAGAATCAACTCTGGGCCGCGCGTACAGTAGAGCAATGGTTGGATCAGAGCCAGTCCAGTGACTTCCGCATTTTATTTGGCCATGCACCGGATTATGCACTGAATGTCGTGGATTTACCGATCGATCTCTGCCTGGCAGGGCATACACACGGCGGCCAAGTTCGCTTGCCGTGGTATGGAGCGCTGGTGATCGACAGTGAAGTGCCGAGGGAGTGGGCGAGAGGTTTCAGGCGAATAGGCATCCCTTACTTGAATGTCTCGGCTGGCGCTGGTTCGAATCGATTCGAAGGATTGCCGCCACTTCGCTTTAATTGCCCGACGGAAATGACTTTGATTGAGTTAGTGCCGATGCGGTCGATTCGCTAAAGATACCTTAAAGTAAGTTGGTCGGCAACTGATCTTCGATTAGATACTCAGTGGTGGTTGCTGCCTGCGACACATGTCCCGTCGCAATGCCACTTGCGATGTGATCAATACAACCAGAGTTGACGCGCTCATCACACAACTCGGCTTCGATGATCAGCGCAGTCAGTTCCGTCAATCGTTTCCAATTTTCGCGCGCATCGTAGTCCAAGCCAGTCGACAGATGTTCAGCGAGTTTTTGCCAGACCTCTTTCCATTGCTTTGAGAAATGCTCAGTGAGTGGATTGGCCTCCGCCTTGCGCCAACGAAGTATCTGGTGCGTGGCTCTATCGGCACGGATGTGGTGAGTTAACACGCGAGCGAGTGGGTGAATGACCTCAGAGGCAGGCAGATCCGCTTCAAGTCTGAGCGAGTTCAGTAGCTCATCCAGCGAAGGTAACCATTGTCGGCTCTCAGCGACTCGGAGTAAGAGGCCCTGTAGATTCCCAAAATAGCGATATATCAGCACTTTGTCGGCACCTGCTTGGTGTGCGACTGCGTTGACTCCCAAGGCGCAGCAACCATCGTGCGCTACCAACTCCAATACAGCATTGAGGAACTTTTCTTCGGTTTTGGCGCGAGATCGTGTGCGGGGCATTTGGTTAACCTATTAGAGTTTTACTACGGGCGGCAAGTCTTGCTCTTGCTAAATCTAATTTTTATCGGGCAATATCGTCTTGACCGATGATTTTTAGCTGATGCAGAGTGATTGTTTCAGCTGCGAGTTCGTTATCCTCTAGGCTGATTGCCAGCGCGGAGCGATTATTTGGGCGCGAGACGAAAGGATAGGTGTAGTGGATGTTGATTTCCGCCTGCACGAGTGCCGCAGTGACTTTCTTAATATCTGCTTCACTGACTAATTCGACTGCGATGAGTTCACTTTGTACGAATGAGAATTGATGCTCGATGAGTAGCTTTTGTGCTTCTTCGGGGTAGTCGACAATGATGCGAATGATTGAGCTGTCTGTCGTGTCGAGAATCGAAAGTGCCATAATGTGCACTTCGTGGATAGAAAGTAAGCCGATGATTTCGTTGAGTCGGCCAACTTTATTATCGGCATGGATCGAAAATTGAATGACGGGGCGAAAAGCTCCTGGTCTGCGTATTACTTCTGTCGACATAGGTACATAACAATACGCATCGTGCGGCGTCTTGCACGTATTTTTTTAAGTCCATTCATCTGTGCATATTTGCATCTGTGCATCTGTACTAACGGTTGACGAATTTCAGTTTATTACTAGCTGCCTTACAGGGCTGGTTTAATCTGGTAGGTTTTGTCCAAGCTTGCACTGTTTAACCTGTAAATATATGCAATTTAAGCTCCTATTCGGGTGTACGACTTTGCCAAATATACAGTATTGTCTAAGTATTAAGCCGTGATCTATTGCCAATTCAATCCGCCCCTATTACAAACAGCTGACATCAATGAATATGACGGTACGGCCAATGCTTGCCCTGATTTCAGAGACTGGGCTCTGCTCTTGCCCATTTTGTGATGCATTTAAAATCGCCGAGCCAAGCGCCTTGACCTATGCAGGTCTAATGTCACTTTCCGGTTGATACTGCACGACGCCATTATTGCGATGTATATGATTAAGAGTGACGTGTATTCGGCAGCACGAGCGCGCTGTAGAAAGATTTGCAGGCGTTAAGCTGCGGTGATTACTGCAACTAAATCACGGTGTTGATTCACGAGTGCTAAGGCCTGACCGCAGAGCAGATCTTATATTCTGTTAATTTGAAGGAGCGAGAGAAAAGTCTAAAGCAAATGGACAACCTGCACTTGGTTCTTAGTGGCAATGATTTTCTTTTGAGCCAAAATGAGTGCAACTGGTTCAACAGGACATTCTGGGCACTCCCGAAGGCGACCTGCTTTAATTAATGGGGGCATTTGGGTGAGCCTTGGCGTCCAGAGCTTCAAGACGTAATTCGTTTTCAGATCGAACTGAACCAGTCGTATTCCAAGGCAGACCACTACGCATTAATCATAACAAAGGGCTCAGTATTATTCACCGATTACTTTTAAGTGCCCCAGCATCGCGCATGGAGTATATAAGCGCTTATCCTTTACTACGGAACTGGCGATATCTTCTTCCTAGGCATTTGACTGCAGGTGATGAATGTCTCGAGCATTTTTTACATACATTAAATCGCTATAGGATCGCGTGCAGACGGGCTCGCGCAATTGATCGTAGCTAATTTCCCACTGGGGCTCGATCTGCGACTTTCAGTACGCAATTTGAAGTTGTTCTCGATGATACGCGCCGTGCACAAAAAAGCGATGACTGTTAAATCATCGCTGTTGATTGATTGAATTGATCGAGCGCTAGAAGGAGGCGACTTCGGCGGCTTCTTTTTCGGCTTGTTGGGCGTCGAGCATTGCTTTGCGGCGGGCGCGGACGTCAAACATCGCAGACTGTTCTTCGGCGTGATAAGAGGAACGGACGAGTGGGCCAGATTCGCAGGCACCGAAGCCGATACTGAAGGCGTACTCTTTCCACTCGGCAAATTCCTCAGGTGTCACCCAACGATCAATTGGTTGGTGTTTTTGGCTGGGTTGCAGGTATTGGCCAATCGTCAAAATGTCGACGCCGATTTTTTGCATATCTTGAAGAACTTGTTTGATCTCTTCTTCCTTCTCACCGATGCCGAGCATGATGCCAGATTTAGTGGTAAAGCCGCGAGATTTGGCGTGTTCGAGCACCCATAGGGAGCGGTCGTAGCGTGCGGTCTTACGGATCGGCCGTTGCAGGCGTTCGACCGTCTCAAGGTTGTGATTGAAAATGTCGGGGCAGGCGTCGAGCACTACGTCGAGGTATTCTTGCTGTCCTCGGAAGTCAGCAGTGAGTACTTCGACTGCACACTCGGGGGAGCGGTGATGGATCGCGCGGATGGTGGCGGCCCAGACCCCGGCGCCTCCGTCTTTGAGGTCATCGCGCGCCACGGAGGTGATCACAGCGTGCTTCAAATTCATTTTGTTAATTGATTCGGCGACACGAGCGGGTTCGCCGAGATCAAGCTCAGTCGGGCGACCTGTGTTGATCGCGCAGAAGGTGCACGAACGCGTGCAGATGTTGCCGAGGATCATGACAGTCGCCGTACCCCGCGACCAACATTCGCCCATGTTTGGGCACTGTGCGCTTTTACAGACTGTGTGCAGGTCGTTTTTGTCAACGATCTCGCGCACTGCCTTGTACTCGAGGCTGGTGGGCAGCTTCGCTCGGAGCCATTCTGGTTTACGATTGTTCATTAGGGGAGGTAGTGTTCCGAAAAACGTTCTTAAATTCAACTGCTAAACGCGCTTTTACTTCATCTAGGTCTATTGTTTCGCCTAGTTCAGCCTGCATCGAGGTGACGGTGCCGTCGGTGATGCCACAGGGCACGATGCCAGCAAAATGACCCATGTCGGGATTCACGTTGAGCGCGAAGCCGTGGTAAGTCACCCAGCTGCGCACAGCCACACCAATTGCGCAGATTTTACGCGTGTCGAGCCAGATGCCTGTCTGGCCTTCGCGTCGAGTCGTCTGCAAGCCGAAGGTGGCGAGGGTGCGGATGACAACTTCTTCGAGGTCGCGTAGGTAGGCGTGTAGGTCGCGCCGCGCTTGAAGAGAGATAATCGGGTAGCCAACGATTTGGCCAGGGCCGTGGTAAGTAATGTCGCCACCGCGGTTGCTGCGGATAACTTGCACACCTTTTGCTTCGAGTTGCGCTTCGTTCCAGATCAGGTGTTGTTCGGCACCCTTGCGCATGCCGATCGTAAATACGGGAGCGTGCTCGGTGAATACAAGTGTGTCAGGTACCTCGCCAGTTCGCCTAAGGTCGACTAGGGCTTTTTGGCGCTCCAGCGCGGCTTGATACTCGGTGCGTCCCCAGTCGATGGTCTCGAGCGCTGAGGTTGAGTTGGAGGCATCTGTTGGCATGTGACTTAGCAATTTTGCTCTGCTTGTGGTCGTCGGCTATGGCATACAAAGCCAAGGGTGGCCGCGCTCGATTCAAAAAAATGTGGTTCTGTTTTCTGCAAGACGCGCGGTAAGCCGAGGCCTTACTTAGCCTCGGCGGGTTGGAGCTGGCTGGCTTTGATAGTGCGTTGCCACAGTTCTGTGCCTGCCATACTCATGACGCGGATACTGATAGCGCGGTCTTCTTCGGGGCCGGTGAAGTCGAGTAGGGCAAAGTGGCGTTCGAAGGTGCTAGTGCCGGGCATACGGAAGAAGTTTAGCTCATCCTGATTGGCTTCCGAATTGGCCGTGAGTGGTCCGAGTGTGAGGTCGAACAGACTGTAGCTGTTGGCGTGCACGAGTCGGGTGAGCTCGCCATAATAGTTGCCGCCGCTGATGAAAAAGAGCCCAGCGATGCGTTCGTTGCGGAGCATTTGCAGGAGCTCCCCATGCTCGCGTTCGGCGTAGCTGAGATTGTTGCGATTGTCTGCAGGGTTGAGAATCGGTGCGCCAGCGATGATGATCTTAAAGGTTGCGCTGCTGTTGATGATTTCCTGTCGAAGCCATTCGATCTGGGCTTTACCTAGCATTTCCGGCAGGCGGTCGCTGGCGGGTGCATCGTCGCGATAGCTACGGGTATCAAGCATGAAGAAGTCGACATCGGAGCGGCGGAAGCGTGTGGTGATACCATCCAAACTTGCGACTTCGACAGGCTTTGGCCAATAGGCGTTGAAGCTGTCTTCGACCTGTTGACGGTAGGAATAAAACTTACCAGCGTTTACGCTACCGTAGTCGGTGCTGCCCCAAGTACCATAGTGTGGGATACTAGCGAGCAGGGGTTGAAGTTCGGAGAGGCTACGTGCTTTAGCAAAACGTTTGAGTGTGCCGCTCTGAGAGGTCCTGTCGCTGTCGCGCAGGTGCGCGGTGTTGCCAGTCCAGATCATGAGTTCTGGCTTTTCGCTAAGAATACTGGAAAAAATGCCATAGCCCCCGCCGAGAGTTTGGTAGGGTGGTTCGAAGCCATCTTCGGTGACATAGTGTGCGCCGCCGACGGCGATGCGCAGATCGGGGGGCGGGGTGCGGCCAACATAGTTGGTCGGCGTCTCAAAGGTATTTTGGTTTTCGGTGAGCTTGCCGTCGAGCTCGATGCGGTAGTTGTATTTCTTGCCGGGCTCGACTGCGTTGAGAGTCGAGGTCGCGGTATTATTCAGGGCGTTGCTGGTCTGGACGGCATCGCTCCAGTGCAGGGCATTGGCTTGCCCTTGCTCGGAGTAGGCGACGCGGACTTTAGCGGGGGCGTCGGTCTGTACCCAGATGGTAGCTTCGCGCATGTCGATATGGCCAAGCATGGGACCGGCGACGATGTTGGCCTGCAAGTGGACACTTGCACTGATACAGATGAGAGAAAGCAGTGCGGTGATGTGTAGGGGTGTTGGAAACATTGTAACTTTTACGAGACCTTGATTTTCGAGTGACGTGAGAAATGCACGGTATTGACCATGCGATCAACGAATGCGGGGCGCTGCATTGAGCTGTCGGCAATTGCGTCGAGGATGTTCGAGAGTAACTGTTCGCGTTCGCATTGGTTGAGTACATAGCGCATGCGCACTTCGACGAGTTCTGAACGGAGCTCTAGCCAGTGGGCTTTGATCTCCTTGACGCGAGGATAGGCACTGCTGCGTTTGCAGAGCGATTTGTTGGCACGAATATCTGGGCAGGTGTCGAGTTTGGCGCTGATCGCTTCGAGGCAATCGCGCTCTTCGCATGCGAGTGACTCCCAACTAATACTGCAGAGTTCGCAACGTGCCTCAGAGAGCAGGCGGTGCAGGGCTGCTTGCTTGATGCGCATGGTAAGGGCGATCCAGCGCGGCGGCCAGTTGCCAAAAGTGTAGGCGAGAAATGCGAAGCGGGACTCTGGGCTTAATATGCGCAGCTTGATGACAAGCGCTTCAGTTGAGGTGGTGAGGCCTTGCTCGGAGGTGCTTTCGATCAAGGCTTGAGCGAGCATGTACTCGAAGTCGGAGAGCCGCTCTGAGTAGGGTAGATCTTGCCACAGCTCATTGAATAGCTGTGTGACGCGTGCGATGCGCATTTCGGCCGGCTCGGCAGAGGAGCAGCCTAAAAATGTCTGCGCCAGATCGACGTAGTTGGAGGCTAGTGATAGGTACTGCTCTCGATCGCCGCGTTTAGCGGCCTTGAGCTGTGAACGTGCAGCCTTGCGAGCAGGATCAGAACGCGTTAGCGAACCGAAAAAACGGCGTATGTTACCCATAGCTCTTTTTTAATTAAGAATTAGTCCTGGTCTCCGCCTGGGCGACGCTTGCACTCAATACGGCAGTCGCTCATCACGCGGATCCACATCTCGCGCAAGTCAAATATCCGGATCTGGTTTTCCTGGCGAAAACTGGCGAGGAATTCCGGGTCCGGATGTGGCACTTGGTCGAGCAGGGCTAAAGTTTGGTTAAGTGCACTCAAGCTATTCTTGAGATGACAAATGGTCAGGCCGAAATCACCAAGATCGATGGCCTGAATGGATAATAAAACGTTCATTTCTGCCTGATGAAGACTTTTTGCGTACTTCCAGCAGAGCTGCGGCGAAAGATAATTCTGGCTGTGCGCCATGTAATGTTCCCAGCTCTCGTGCAAATAGCGGTATAGGGCGCGGGTTACCACAATCACAGGATGTCGATGCAGGGTGTAAGGGGCATTGTCGTTGTCATCAAAACGCGCCTCGGCCTCTTCTGCGGATTCCGGCATACTAAATTCGTCGGTCAGCGAGATGTCATCAGCATCCCAGCCCATTTGTATGGCCACTTCATCGAGATGGTTGGCCTGGTGCTTGAGCGTATTGTAAATCGAAAGAAATTTAGCGGTATCTTGGTCTGAACCTTTTAGATACTTTCGCCATTGGTATTCATTCCAATGCGGCTCGCTGGGTGATTCGTCCCAGTTGCCTTCGGAGTGCTCAAAATTTGGATCGCTCATAGTGTTCGGATCAAATCCGATACCACAGAACCTGTATTTCTGATTTCAAAAATCAACCCCCTTTTCAGCTTGAGTTGATTTTGCTTTAATTGAACAGCGAAGGTAGGCATATATTATAAAAATTAAAGCATCCGTTGTGCCAATTCTGCACGCTCTCCCCGATATTCTAAGTATGACTTCAAATATTTTTCGTATGAACTGTTGGTTTGAAGGCCACGTCCAAGGCGTCGGGTTTCGCTATCAGACCATGTGCGTGGCGAAGGGCTTCGAGGTGGCTGGCACGGTACAAAATCTCACTGATGGGCGCGTGCATCTCTGTGCCGAGGGCGAGGAGTCTGAAGTTCAGGCCTTTCAAGAGGCGGTGTCCGAAGAGTTGAACAGCTACATCCGCCAGGCTGAGATCAAGACTGACAGCGGGCTACGCACTTGCGAAAGTTTTCGTATTTTACAATAATATGAGTCATCCAGCGATTAGTATTAAGGGCCTGACCAAGGATTTCTCCATCGGCATGCGTGGCCTCAAGCTCCGCGCCGTTGACGATTTGAATCTCGAGGTCGGCGATAACGAAATTTTCGGCCTAATCGGGCCGAATGGCTCCGGTAAGAGCACCACGATCAAGGTCGTCCTCGGCTTACTCGATGCCTCGGTCGGGGAGTGTCAGATCTATGGCAAGCCCAGTCACGCTGTGGCCGCGCGGCATAGTGTGGGCTTTCTGCCCGAAGCGCCGTATTTCTACCGCTATCTGTCTGGTCGCGAGCTAGTGCGTTTCTATGCACGAATCTGTGGCGTTTCGCGTGGCAATATCGAGAAACAGGTGGCTGAGGTGATCGAGTTGGTCGGTATGACCGAGGCGGCACACCGCCGTGTCGGCACTTATTCGAAGGGCATGTTGCAGCGCATTGGCCTGGCGCAAGCACTGGTACATGATCCACAGTTGGTGATTCTCGATGAGCCGACTGCAGGCGTCGATCCACTTGGTTCGGCGGCGATCGCGGAGATTATTCGCGAGCTCAAGCGGCGCGGTAAAACGGTGCTGCTCTGCTCGCATTTACTGGCGCAAATCGAAGGTCTGTGTGATCGTGTGGCGATTCTTCATCGTGGCAAGTTGGTCCGAGAGGGCCGCGTCGACGATTTGGTGCAGGAGAAAGATGTACAGTCGCTAGTGGTTGAAGGTCTGAGCGCTGAGGGGCAAGCAGCTGTGGAGAAGACGATTGCTGAGCAGGGTGGAAAGCTTTGTAGAGTGGAGAAGCCGCGCCTTAGTTTGGATTCGCTCTTTTTACAAGAAGTCGAACAACGTGAGGCCGCACGCAGCACTGAGTCACAGACAGAAGGAGGCGCACAATGAGCGGATTAATGGATTCTATTTCTCGTATTCGGCTGATCGCTGGTAATACCTTTCTCGAGGCGGTGCGGCAGAAGTTTTTCAACTCGTTGCTGCTGATCTCGGTGGCGCTGGTGGGGAGTTCGACCTTCTTTCAACAGTTCGATTTTGGCACGGGCGAGCTCAAGTTCATCACCGACTTCGGCTTTGGTGCGCTGTTCTTTTTCGGCTCGATTCTGTCGATTGCAGCCACGACGCAGTTATTCTTTAGCGAGATCGAGAATCGTACGGCGCTGACGATGTTGGCCAAGCCAATCTATAAGCTCGAGTTTCTCGCGGGTAAATTCCTCGGTGCGCATATGCTGATGCTGGTCTTTACCACCGTCATCATACTGGTGCTGAGTGGCATCCTCTATTGGCGTGAAACGATCTTGATGGCACGGCTCGGTGAGGAATTCGTCGATGGGCGGTTGATCCGCTATGGTGATTTATTTATCTTTGGCCTGTTGCAGTGGATGAAGTTCGGCATCTTGAGCGCGATCGCTCTGTTTATTGCCAGCTTCTCCAATACAAATCTCTACACTGTGGTGGTGTCGTTCTTCATGCTGATTATTTGCCAACTGCAATATATCGCGCGGGATGCGTACTCGTCGATGGAGGCCGGCATCGGCGCGTGGTTAGTGCGTGTGATCGGCTTGATTTTTCCGAATTTTCAATTGTTCAATGTTGGCGATCAATTGGTGTTTGCTTCTAGCACTCCGCTTCCCACCAGCACGGTGCTGCAGATTGTCGGCTACGGACTGATCTATACCGTCGCCTTTATTCTGCTTGCGCAGGTGAACTTCAAAAAACGGGAGATCTAGAGGATGTCTGCCAGTACTTGCCTCAAGC
>JBLHTV010000053.1:0-11071 GCA_047627755.1 Lentimonas sp.
TCAGTGATGAGCGCGACTTCTTTAATTAAGCCACGCCCAGCAACGGCGCTGGTGGGTGACAGCATTTCGCGCATACCAGGGCCGCCGACCGGCCCTTCGTTACGAATGACAACCACGTCGCCAGCGACGACGTCACCGCGAAGGATGCCGATCAGTGCACTTTCTTCGCTTTCGTAAACCTTCGCTGTGCCTTTAAAATAGAGACCTTCCTTGCCAGTGATCTTACCTACGGCGCCGCCCGGGGCGAGGTTGCCACGTAGGATGCGAAGGTGAGTGGATTCTTTAATTGGCTGATCCCATGGGCGGATGATGTCCTGCTCGTCTGGGTACGATGCGTACGGTTGTTCGTCTTTAAGCGAATCGGCCATCGTTTCGCCGGTGACGGTGAGGCAGTCACCGTGCAGCAGGCCGCGATCGAGTAGCATCTTCATCATTGGACGGATGCCGCCGATGCGAATGAGATGACTCATGTTGTATTTGCCGAATGGCTTCAGGTCCGCGAGGAGCGGGATGCGCTCACCAATTTCCTTGAAGTCGTCGATGCTGAGTTGGACATCGGCGGAGTGTGCGATGGCGAGGAGGTGCAGGATCAAGTTAGTCGAACCACCGAGCGCAAGGCAGGTGGTGATCGCATTTTCAAAGGCCTTACGCGTCATGATGTCGCGAGGCTTGAGGTCGAGCTCAAGGAGTTTGAGTACGGCTGCACCGGCATTTTCGCAGTCCTTACGCTTGGGTTCACCGATCGCTACTTGAGCACTGCTGCCAGGCAGGCTCATACCGAGTGCTTCGATCGCGCTGGCCATAGTGTTGGCAGTATACATACCGCCACAAGATCCGGCACCAGGAATTGCATATTTTTCGATTTCTTTGAGCTCTTCATCCGTCAGCTCGCCTTTGGCATGCTTGCCGACTGCTTCAAAAACGGAGACGATGTCCATCGGGTTACGCTCTTCTTCGTCGTGAGGCATCAAGCCGGGGAGAATGGTGCCGCCGTAAACAAACACAGCTGGGCGGTTGAGGCGGGCGAGTGCGATCATGCAACCGGGCATGTTTTTATCGCAGCCACCGATAGCGACGAGACCGTCAAAACCTTCTGCCGCGACCACTGTTTCGATCGAGTCGGCAATCACATCGCGCGAGACGAGGCTGTAGCGCATCCCTTTGGTGCCCATGCTGATGCCGTCGGAAACGGTGATGGTACTGAAGTTCACCGCTTTGCCACCGGCATTATTGATTCCGATGGAGGCGTGTTTGGCGAGGTCGCCCAAATGCATGTTGCAGGGAGTCATATCACTCGGAGAACCGGCCACGCCGATTTGTGGCTTTTTGAAATCGGCATCTTCGAAACCGACTGCACGAAGCATCGAGCGGGCAGGAGCGCGGTCATACCCATCGACGACGATTGAGGAGTGTGGACGTATGTTTTTGCTAGCCATAATAAAAAATGAAATGAATTAAATAGGTGAAAAATAGGATTCTCGTTGCAGAAATGTCGAGATATCAATCAATAGCGGGACCCTCGACAATCTTCTTTTTACTCTTCAAGACCTTAATTTTGCATTTCACTCGTTTTTATTACTATGGAATTTGATCTCAAAAAGACGCTTGAAGCGCTACTACTTTCGACTGCGGAGCCTACTCGCTTGAAGGATTTGATGAAGATTTTTGCGCGCTACCACTCCGAATTAGAGGAAGCCGCCGCTGCCGAAAAGCTGGCAGGAGAGGACGAAGCGGTTGCTGAGCCCATTCCGGCTCGCGTCACGCTTGTGCAAATCCAAGAGGCGCTCTCTGAATTAATGGACGCCGCCGAGGTCGAGGATAAGGCGTATCGCTTGATCGAGGGGCCGAATGGTTTTCAAATCGTCACCGCGCCGCAGTTTGCAGAATTCGTGCGTTTACTGCGTGGTGAGCCGCGCCCGATGAAGCTCAGTCCTGCTGCGCTGGAGACTATGTCAATCGTCGCTTATCGCCAGCCCGTCACGCGAGCCGAGATGGAGGCGATTCGCGGGGTGTCGGTGGATGGCCCGCTGAACCGCTTGATTGAGCTGGAGCTGGTGCATGTCACGGGTCGTGCTGAATTGCCGGGCCGCCCGATTCAATATGGCACAACCGAGAAATTTTTAGAGTTCACTGGCATTAAGGAGCTCGATGAGCTGCCTGCTTCGGACGTACTGAGTAATCATCAGATCGATGATTGGATGCGCCGCAGCGAAGAGCCGGAAGAAGAGATTACCGATGTAGATATGGGCCTCGCCAAAGAGCGAAAGTCAGACGAACTGCCGTTGGATGAGACATTTGTCGAAGTTGATTGGCAAAATGAAAATGCCGAGAGCGATGCTTCTCCAGAGCCCGCCACAGAAGAGGATACACTAGATGCCTGAAGATATTAATACTAAGCTGCAGCGCAACCGCGACGCGATCGACTCGATTGATAGACAAGTGGTGCAACTGCTCAATGAGCGCACGCGCCAAGATGGTGGGCTCAACGAAGAGCAGGTGCTGGATAAAATCGCCAACTTCAACCAAGGCCCACTTTCGGATGCGACTTTGCAGGCGATCTATCGTGCGATGATGCTGGCTGGCCTAGCGCCCGATGCTCGTCAGTTGGAGTGCGAAGTCGTCGATGCGTTGGATTTAAAGATCGTGCAACTGCTCAACCAACGCGTGCAACACGCGGGCGAGATCGGTAAGATCAAACACGCCAATGGCGCGGACTATTATGACCCGACCCGCGAAGCTCAGGTCATGGATAAAGTCGCGAGACTTAATCCTGGGCCGATCAATAATCGCACCTTGCAATCTGTTTACCGCGAAGTGATCTCTGGCTCTATCGCATTGGAGAAGAAGCTCGTGATCGGCTATCTCGGGCCGGAAGCCACTTACACGCACCAAGCTGCGATTTGTAATTTCGGCGTCAGCCTCGACTATCGAGCGATCAAGACCATCCCCGATGTATTCGCTGAAGTCGAAAGCGGCAGCGCCGATTACGGCGTGGTGCCGATTGAAAACTCCACCGAGGGGGCAGTTTTTCACTCCATGGATATGCTGGTCGAGTCCGACCTGTATATCTGCTCGCAAGTTTACTTGCCGATCGAGCATTGCTTGATCTCGCAGTCGCCACTCGATCAAATCACCGAAGTGCGCTCCAAGGATCAAGCACTTGGCCAATGCCGCGACTGGCTGCGCACGAAATTGCCGAACGCAAATCTAGTCGATGTCGTCAGCACTGCCGAGGCAGTCTGCACCGCAAAGGAAGACATCACCGTCGCCGCCGTCGCTAGCGAACTCTCTGCGCAGCGCTACGGCGTGCCGATTCAGGCCCGTAGTATACAAGACCGCGACGACAACGTGACGCGCTTCCTCGTGATTGGTAAAACCCGCGCCAAGCCCCTCGGTGATGGCCGCGACAAGACCAGTTTAGTGATTTCGCTCAAAGACGAGCCTGGCGCGTTGGAGAAAACACTTCGTCCGTTCGCTTCGCGTGGGATTAATTTAAGCAAGATCGAGTCACGCCCCAGCCGTAAGAAGGCCTGGGACTATTTGTTCTTCATCGATTTCATCGGCCACTACGAGGACGAGCTGACGCAAGCCGCACTCGCCGAGCTCGAGGAGCACTGCTCGTTCGTCAAATGGCTCGGCAGCTATCCCAACGATAAATGCGGGTAGGCTAATCTCAGCCTGCCAGAGGTTTAGCCATTATGAGTATTCAATATATTTTTAGAAAACCGAAATTTCCGACCATAATCAATCTGGATGGTCATGTGATCGCGGCAACGACGCAGAATCTGCTAAAGCAGCTCAGTCAATTTGAATGAGTGTTATGACGCGATTGACTAGTGTGGCGAAGGTTTGGGCTGTATGTCTATGAGGATTCTTATGCGGTATCTCCATTGGTAGTAAAGAAGAAGTGGACGAAGATGGAGTTGATCTAGCTGCTTTGTTGATGGTCTGAGGAGGGGCGAGATTTGGTGGCGTGCGAATGTTGAACGGACAGGCTCGGAATTACCCATAACTGCGACTCTTGCCAGCAAAGCTCAGCCGTGATGCCTGTAGGGGGGGGGAGGGGCGTTGCTGGTCCAAGACCATGGGCTGAATTCTGTTCTCTACGTTTGGTGCATCTTTGCTGCTCGTATAGAAATTAATTACCTCGACGTGCCATCGCCTTCTTGCGCCGACGTTTTTGAAGGATCTCCACATGCTGTTTAGCTGCATGCGAAATTCCGGCACAAAACGGAGCCAACTCATTCTTGGCGTTCATCTTTAGGACAGATTCTGCAAGCCTACTCGCTTCCTTCTCGCTTAGTAGATTCGATGGCCGAAGCCCGACACCCGCACGATTATAGGATTCTTTACGGCGATCCACCAAAGTCGCATGGTTTAGATTAAGAACTTTAGACAACATCTCATCGACTCTAGTATCTTCACTGTCAACACTGCCATCTCGATGATACTGTATCAGCCTCTCACACCTAGCATCGCGGGGAGTGAGCACTAAATTCGCTTCTCCGCGATAGGGAGCACCGTAACCAACCCCACCTGAGCCTTCCTTCTTCGGATAACAGAGCACCATATTACCATAATCGACGGTCTCTTCTATAAAGTGCTCAACTCGGTCATTTTCCCTAGAAAGCGTCTGCGGCTTCAAATGCTCTATATGTGACGTATCTAATCTAATACGCATCATGGTATACGCACAGAGCCCACCTTGGTCGATTAACCGCTGTTCCTTGATTGCCTGCTTCACATCGACAGAATCACCCTCGATCTCAATGCGCCCCAATTGTCTAAAATCTGACACTTGTCGCGGTTTAGCATTATTCCGCTGAGCTTTCCAAGCCAGCAAAGCCTGAGGTGATTCATTGTTTATAATACAACGCATAACAAAAGCCTAAGATTCCTCTTCCGCCAGTTCATCCATCTGAGTCATATACGCATCGACTCGGTCAAACTCCGGTACATTTGGAAACTCAACGCGCAGTTCGGAAATCAGTTTTTGTGCATCCTCAAATTCTCCTGATGCCAATAAACCATCCAACTTCTCGATCTGCCGGATGAATGCACTGCTGACATAATTCGCATCCATGATGTCGCGTAGCACTTCGTTGCTATTCAGCCCCAACGAAGCTTTAGGCTTAAACCAGCTACCATCTTGGCGGAGCACAATGATTTGATCTATCGGCGTTTCGCCAATCACCTGTGGCGAGTGCGTCGAAGCGAAGAACTGAATCTTGGGGAAGATCTCTTTTAAATTGGCAACCACCTGACGCTGCCATTTGGGGTGCAGGTGTAGGTCAATTTCATCAATCAAGACAACACCCGACGTTTCCCAGAGAACGACCTCCTTGTGGTGAGGGTTCAGAATCGCAGCCTTAATCGCAATATCAGCTACCATCGACAACATCGCCCGCTGACCATCGCTCAACATGCTGAATGGCAAGCGATCTTTACCATCAAAAGCGACAAACAAATCCTTCTCTTTAACACTGTAATCTAAAAAACTACAGCCCTTCACACAGCGTGACATGGCATTTTTAGCTACCTTAAATATCTCATTCTCATAGCCTTGCTCCAGCGCAGTATATTTCTCATTTGCCAGCCAGTTAAAGATCTCAACAAACTTAATCCGAGGATCGATACAGAAAGTATACGCATCCAATCTTGCAGGATTCTTTAATGCACTCGGTTTAATATTCTCCCCTTGCAGGTCTCGGGTCGGCACCCAAAGACGACCTGCGCCATAGTGAGCGATCACTGGCAAGCTGACCACTTTGTCAGCTTGCACACTTTGAATTAGTTTCTCTGCGCGTTGCTTGAGAGCCTTCGCTCCCAGATATTTCGTCTTACCTTTTTCACCTGAGATCTCTCGCTTCCACTCTAATGGCCACTCCCCAGTCAAAGTATCTGGATCAAACACGATTCCCTTGGCTTTGACTTCAACCGGGTATTGGCGTAATGGGATTGGTCGCTCCCCCTGACTACTACTTTCTGCACGAACCTCTTCCTCTCGGATATGCCGAGAATCATAGCCACGCACACCGAGCAGAAAACTTCCAGCAGCCACAGCCAACGCATCGAGCAAGCTACTTTTACCGCTGCCGTTTTCGCCGACAATCAAGTTAAAGTGACCATCAAACTCAAACTCAGCTTTCTTGAATCCCTTGAAGTTGAGCAGGTCTAGGTGGGTGATTTTCATAAATGAGGAAAATAAAGAAGTTTAGTATGCAAGAGCAAACATCAACAAGCACGCATTTCGGCCATGTCGACGATTATTTGTAGTTGTTCGTCTTCTTCGATCACGTTTTTCGGCCCGAGGATCTGGGCGACGGATGTTGTAAGGATCAGACCCGTTAAACCCTCTTTCGATTTGTCTTCTTTGATCAGATTAATTCATACGTTTATTCTTGCTCAGCTAGCGTTACTTTTCGTGCCAAAGCACGAGGCATTGATGCGCATCTTCCGCGACTTGGAAATGGTTGAGTATCTCGGCTCTGGTATTCCGCGTATCTTAGAGGCCTACTCGAAAGAGACGCTCGTATTTAGAGATTAACTAGCTGTTGATCAGTTGAATAACATGTATTTTGCTAAAGTAACATAAGTGTTGTTACTTTAGCAGTATTAGTGTTACTTTTGTGTTTTATGAAAACGCAATCAGAAGCTGAAGTTTTGAAATATCTAGCAGAAACGCTGGGACTAGAGGTGGAATTTACTTCTGATGCGGGAGTGGATTCGTTGCCGTATCACTTAGAAGAGGCTTATGAGCTCAAGGGGTGTCAGCTACTCGGGCGGGACTTTATTGCGTTGTTTGCAAAGCATGGCGCGCTGACGCCTGCGTCCATTGAGAAGCATGTCGAGTGGTGTTACGGGAAAACGGGGAAGCGTGCGATTTTTGTAACGGATGCTTTGGCTGCGTATAACCGGAAACGCTTAATTGAGCGGAAGGTTCCGTTTATCGTTCCGAGGGCGCAGTTGTATTTACCAGATCTTGGTTTGGATCTGAGTGAGAACTTGAAGGCGGGGATGCGCCGTGTGGATAAGGTCGCTCCTGCGAGCCAGATGGTTGTTCTAGCTGCGTTACTTGGTAGGTTAAATCTGCTTGAGGATTTCACTGCGACAAGTTTGGCGGCTCACCTTGGGTATAGTAAAATGACGATGACGCGTGCGCTCGATGAGTTGCGTGGTCTGGATCTAGTCGAAGGATTGGGGGAGGGAAGTTATGGAAAGTTCCGGTTTGTGATGACAGGCGAAGCGTTATGGCAGCGTGCCCGTCCGCACATGAAGTCGCCCATTAAGAAGCGGATCTATTTGCAAGATTGCGCAGAGCGCCTCGATTTTAAGGCAGGGGAATCGGCACTTTGTGAGCAGACGCTGTTAGGGCATCCGCAACGTGTGACGTGGGCCGTTACCAGTCAGCAATGGAAGCATTTAGATAGAACCCCCAACCTCCGCATCACCCCCGAAGTCTCTAAAGCGGCAGCTCGCGTAGAGTTTGAGGTGTGGAGCTATGATCCTGCTGTATTAGCTGGCAGAGACTACGTGGACCCCTTTTCTTTGGCTTTAAGCCTCAATGACGAAACGGATGATCGGGTGCAAATTGCGGTCGATGAAATGCTGAAAGGGATGTCATGGTAGACGGACTCGATATTTTTAAAAAACATTTTGCGAACTATTCAGATCGTTATGTGTTGATCGGTGGCACTGCATCGAGCTTAGCGATTGAAGAGCTGGGTGGAGATCCTTTTCGGGTGACCAAAGATCTGGATATCGTTTTGTGTATTGAGGCGTTGGACCGGGATTTCGTAGAGGCATTCTGGGAGTCTGTAAAATTGGGAGGCTATCAAACCCGTCAGAAGAGCACGGAGAAACGCCTGTTCTATCGATTCCATCGTCCGACAGATCCAGATTACCCTTTCATGCTGGAACTTTTTGCCCGAGTGCCGGATGCACTGGAGTTGCCCGAGGCAGCTGCGCTGACACCGATCCCTGTCGATGAGGATGTCTCCAGTCTCTCTGCGATTCTGATGGATGAGGACTACTATGGTTTGGTGATGAAGCGGCGTAAGGATATTAACGGACTCGCTGTGGTCGGGCCTGATGTGCTGATCCCTTTGAAGGCGCAGGCCTATATGGATTTGACTCAGCGCAAAGAAAGGGGCGAGCAGATCGAATCGAGGAACATTAAGAAGCACAAAAATGATGTGTTTCGTCTCTTCGCGGTGCTTGATCGTGCTGATATTTGTCCGCTACCTGCAAGTATTCAAGCTGATTTAGAGGCTGCATTCAGGCGTATGAATGAGGATGTCGTGAGCCTTGAGTCGCTAGGGCTTCGTGCTATTACACTTCCAGAGCTATTATCAAGTCTGGCGAAATTTTATGACCTGAATGTCACTTTTGATTGATGTTATCCTAATGAAAAAATTACACCTAACTCTATTATGTATTTTAATCAGTAGCTTCGCCTACTCGCAGACGGATCATGAGATCCTGTATTTGTGGCCGGCTGCGGTTCCGGGTGAAACGGGGGTCAAGGCGCCGCCGGAGATTTCCGATAATCGGCGGGGTGGTGTGACTCGTATTAGCAAGGTGACAAATCCTGCGTTGGTCGTTTATGAGCCCAGCCCTGAGAATCGAAATGGGGCGGCTGTCATCATTTGCCCAGGTGGCGGCTATAGTATCTTGGCAATTGATCATGAGGGCTATGCGGTCGCGGATTGGCTGAGCCAGCTTGGGTATACTGCGTTTGTTCTACAATATCGGGTGCCTCAGAAGCAGTTGGGCGCGTTGCAGGATGCTCAACGGGCGATTCGTATGGTGCGCGGAATGAGTGAGCAGTGGGGGCTTGATGCGCCTAAAGTGGGTCTGCTGGGGTTCTCTGCAGGAGGCAGCTTAAGCGCTCGGGCCTCCACGCAATATGAACAAGTGCTCTATGCGCCAATTGACGCATTCGACGGATTGTCGGCACGTCCTGATTTTTCCGTATTAATTTATCCTGCATATCTCGATCAGGGAGTGAATCATGCTCTGACGCCGGAATTGAAAGTCGATGCAGAGACTCCGCCGATGTTTCTGTTTGTAGCTGCGGATGATCCCTATGCGAACAGTAGTTTGGTGATGAGTTCAGCGCTTCGAGCTGCAGAAGTGCCTTTTGAATTACATGTATTGCCGAAGGGAGGTCACGGCTATGGGATGCGTGCCGGTCATCGAGCCGCTGAAACGTGGCCGAAGCTGTGTGAAGAATGGTTGAAAGTCACAGTCCTTAAATGATACAGGAAGCGAATATGTTCATCGCATGCCTATGACCACTGAACTCAACGCCCGCGTAGTTCCGAATGCCTCGCGCGCTGCAATCGTCGGTTGGCTTGCAGGGGGAGGGGGAGGACTCAAAAAATCCCGCTAACCAATGAGGCTAGTGGGATTAAAAAAGAGATCTTGGTTTGCTCCGATTACTTGCGACGACGTGCTGCTGGGACAAAAGCAAGTGCCAATATACCTGTAATCATTGCATCAGTAGACGGCTCGGGGATGGGGCGGGCAGACGAATCCGCAGAAGTGCTTGCGGGGCGAGGGGTTGAGGGAGACTGAGTTGGTTGAGCGCCTGGCGTAGAGTGGAGAGATTTCCTTCGTGGTGTCGTTGCTTGCAACTGCCGCAAGTGGTCTGGGCAGTGCTGAAGGCCGTTGCAAGCAACGGCCTCACATGTAGAAGTGCTAGGCTTCCTCCGGCAAAGCTCCTACAGGCTTGCGGTCTGTATCAAATTAGAGCCCATTAAAGTAGTCTTATGTCGAACGCATCACACCCCCACAATTGGCCCGAAGCAGCGGGTAGCTTGTATGTTGAACTCGGCGCGCGCTCGTTGCATGCGAATGTGCGTGAGTTGCTTGCGGGTGATTCGTGTCAGCGTGTGTTGGTGGCTTGTTCGGGCGGTGCGGACTCGATCTTTATGCTCTGTCAGTTGTGGGCACAGGCCGACGCCTTGGGGATCGAATTGGTGGTCGCGCATTACAATCATCGCTGGCGCGGCGAGGATTCGCAGCTAGACGCGGCGTTTGTGCAGGAATTGGCGCAGCAGCTAAACTGTCCATTTGTGACTGCGGCTCGGCCGGAAAATGAGGCGGCGTTTACGGAGACGACTGCGCGGGCCTTGCGCTTGGACTTTTTACGCCGGGCAGCGAAGGAGCACAGTTGCCAGTGTATTGCATTTGGCCATCAGCTGGACGATATTCTAGAGACGCAGTTGCAGCGCTTGGGGCGTGGGAGTGGCTCGGATGGTTTGGCGGCGCCGCGACCGATTCATTTTTTTGAGGCCTGTCCGACACATATTCGGCCGGTGTTGCATTTGAGTGCGGGGGCGATTCGTATGGCGTTGAATACCTGCGAGATTCCTTGGCGTGAAGATATTTCCAACCACGATCTTGGAATTTCGCGCAATGCTTTGCGCCACAATGTGATTCCTAGTTTGAGCGAGGCGTTGGCGCGGAATACTTCGGCGGGCGCCGCGCGTTCCCGATTTTTATTAGAAGAAGAAGCGGATGCGCTGGATGGTTTGGCGCGGCTGACTTTGCCTGAAGCGTTTAGTGATAGTGTCATGCTGGATCGCGCTGCGCTGCGCTCGGCTCCACGGGCGCTGACGCGGCGGGCCTTGTCGGCATGGTTGAGTGCGCATGATCTGATTCAATCGATGAGCGCACCGGCGATGGATTTATTGATGGCCGCGGTCTATGCGCTGAAGCGGAAGAATCGTCTAAGTGCGGGCGCTTTTTATATTGAGCTCGATGAAGCGACGGTTCGGTTAGTGTCAGCGCAAGTTTCGGGGCAATTCTTGGTGTCCGGATCGATCGAGGTGGGCGAGTCGATCATGCTGTCGACGGGTGCTTTGCTGGAGACTGAGTTCGTGGAATTGGACGATGCGTTGCGCAGCATGATTATGCAGGGTGGAGTGAATGCCGATCTGGAGTCCTACGTTGCGGTGGCAGCAGAGGAGGCAATCGATGTGCGGGGTTGGCAGCCGGGAGACCGCTTTCGACCGATCGGTGCGCCGGGCACGAAGAAACTGAAAGACTGGTTTATAGACCGGCA
>JBLHTV010000054.1:0-10872 GCA_047627755.1 Lentimonas sp.
GATAGCGACGGTAGTCAATCCGGTGGTTACGATAAGAGTTCGCCTCCAGTGCGAACAGCCCCAGCGACCGAAGCTTCGGCTCCAGCTGCCGCATCCACAACAAACTTCTCCAATGATGACGACACGCTTGATGAGGACGTGCCGTTTTAAATATCCTTTCTCCTCTTTATATCACAGTTTAAATTATACGTATCATGGCTAACTCTGAAGTTCTTCTCCTCCAACCCATCAAAGGCCTCGGCGCCGAGGGTGACACCGTAACAGTGCGTGCAGGTTATGCGCGCAACTTTTTGCTTCCACGCAAGCAAGCTTTGCCGATCACTCAGGCAAACAAGAAGCATGTGGAATCGCTGCTCAAAGCACGCGAAGCACGTGAGCAGAAAGAGTTCGAATCGGCACGCGCACTCGGCGAGCAGATCGAGAAGACCAGCATCGCAATCGCAGTGAAGACTGGCGAAGGCGGCAAGATGTTCGGCGCTGTGACTGCCAATGATTTGATCGAGCGCCTCAAGGAAGAGGGCATCGAGCTTGTAAAGAAGCAACTCGGTTTGGCTCAGCCAATCAAGGAGCTCGGGTCACACACAGCTGGCATCAAGCTACACGCTGATGTTGAAGTTGAGCTCAAGTTCGAAGTGGTTTCTGAGAATCCGATCGAAGAAGCGCCGACTGAAGACGCTTCTGACGAAGACGAAGATTAAGCCACTCAGTGCGGTCGATTAGCCACTAGTTCGTCTCATGCCGCCTGAATCAACGAATTCTTCTTACGGTCGCAACAAAGGCGACCGTAAGTTTCGTGATAGCCGCAAGTCGCAAGAACCGTCTGATGGAATTCGTGTGCAACCGCATAATGTGGAGGCCGAAGAAGGCCTGCTGGCTGCCTGCTTGATCGGCGGCGGTCGCGAAATTCTGACCGAGTGTATTGAAGCGAAGCTGACGCCAGACTATTTCTTCAAGACCTCTCACCAAGAGCTCTTTCGAGCACTGCTCTCGTTGTATGAGACCGGTGACCCGATCGACGAGATTCTCCTATTGGACTATCTTCGTAAGAACGGCATGGAAGAAGAGGTCGGCGGTATCGCCGCGATCTATGCGATCCAAAATCGTATCGAGACCCCGGCCCACGCACGCTTCTTCACACGAATTGTTCACGAGAAGTATCTGCTGCGTCGCTTGATCCGTACCTCTCGCGAGACGATCGAGGCTTGTTATGAGCAGCAGGAAGATATGTCCACCTTCATCGAAAAGATCGAGCAGGACATTTTTGATATTAGCAGTGGCCGCGTCACCGAAGGTGCGACGCCGATTCGTGAGGCAGTAGATGGGGCAGTTTCTAACATTCAAGCGCTGTTGAGTGGTAAGGGTGATATTAGTGGTGTGCTATCTGGCTTTCGCGATTTGGATGGTATGACGTATGGTTTCCATCCGGGTCAAATGATCGTGTTGGCGGCTCGTCCTTCGGTGGGTAAGACCTCGTTGGCGATGAATTTTGCCGAGCACGCGATGTTGCCTGCGGAAGGTCGTAAGCCCTCGGGGGTGCTGGTTTTTAGTTTGGAAATGACCTCTGAAGATTTGGCGATGCGTCTGATTTGCTGTCGCTCACGCGTCGACATGAAGCGTATTCGCGATCGTGTCGCCTCGAAGGGGGACATGGAGGACATTGTTACCACTGCGAAGGAGCTGAAGAGCTCACCATTGTGGATCGATGATAATGCCAGCTCAACTATTTTAGATATCCGTGCGAAAGCGCGCCGGCTTCACACCAAGAGCCCACTAGGCCTAGTGGTGGTCGACTACTTGCAACTAATTCGAGGCTCTGATCCGCGCATGCCGCGTGAGCAGCAGATCGCGGATATTTCACGTGGCATGAAGGGTATGGCGAAAGAGTTGGCCATTCCGGTCGTGGTGCTCAGTCAGCTGAACCGTGAGTCAGAGAAGGAAAATCGTGATCCACGTATCTCTGACCTCCGTGAATCTGGATCGATCGAGCAGGATGCCGATGTGGTCTTGCTATTGCATCGCCCGAAGAAGCGTGACGACGATGACGAGGGGGTGCAGGATGGCGGCTTGCCCTCTGCTGAAGAGCACATCAAACTAATTATCGCGAAGCAACGTAATGGTCCGATCGGAGAGATTGATTTAACCTTCATTCGTCGCTACACCCGCTACGAAAATTTCCATCGCTAGTCCTTCGACCATATTTTGAGATACCTACCTATGTTATTTATTAAGACTTTTTTTTGTGCCGCGATTTACTGCACCGCCTTTTTTAGTTTTACATCCCTTTCTGCGCAGGAATACCCGAAGGTAACTGAAGTGCGAGTTGAGTTCGATGGATTTAAGTCTGTGAGTGAAGAGTTCGTGTTCAGCCATATCCAGCTGCGCAGGGGCATGAATTATAACACGGCGTTGGTTGATCAGTCGATTCGCACGCTCTATGGCACTGGCCATTTCGAGTTCGTCGAAGTGAACGTCGAGGATTCAGAGAATGGTTCTGTGAATGTGATCTTCGAGGTGATCCCCAAGTACACGATCGAGCGTATTACTTATTCTGGGAATCAGAAGTACAAGGAAGGTCGCTTGTCCTCGGAGGGAGAACTGCAGGCGGGCGTGCCGCTGGATGAATATCAAGTCAGCGAAGCTGCTGACAAGATTGAGGCTTATTATGTGAAGAAGGGCTACCCTGATGTGACAGTGGATTATCGTATTCAACGCGATGGAGATACTGGCTTTGCGGTTGTGCTGTTTGATATAGATGAAGGCTCGAATGTTAAAATCAAAGGCCTTCTGATCGAGGGGAATTCCGTCATCAAGGATAAGGAATTGGCGAAGGTACTTGAGACGCAGCAGACCGATTGGCTGTCGTGGCTCACTGGATCTGGCCGTTTTGATGAAGTTAAGTTTAAGGAAGACCTAGAGCTGTTGCGCGCCTATTATCGCAACCAAGGTTATTTGGATGTTGTTATCGATGCGGACGATGTCGTGCTCGACTACAAGGATGATGATCAGCTCTACATCACCATTCCAGTGGCGGAAGGTGAGTTATACACGGTCGGAAAACTATCGATCGACAATGCTACGATTTTTACCACGAGTGAGTTGCTTGGCGCAGTAAAGACTGCGACCAACGATCCCTTTTCTCCTGAAAAAGTTGATGCAGCGGCGTCTGCTGTTCGTGAGTATTACACATCACGAGGTTATTTGGATGCAGGCGTGCGTGCAGAGCGCGTGCCGAACATGAATACAGGTGCGATTGACGTGGTCTTTCGTGTCCGCGAGAGCGAGAAGTTCTATGTCGAATCGATTAAGGTGGAGGGTAATACAATCACCAAGACTCGTGTTATCATTCGTGAGTTGGCCTTGCGCCCTGGCGATGTCTTTGACTTGAAGCGCATGGAAACCAGTGAGAACCGTTTGCGCAATACTCGCTACTTTGGTGATGTGCGCATGAACCCTGAGGCGACGAATGTCCCCGGGCGTCGTGATCTGAGTATCACAGTCAGCGAAGGTCGCACGGGTAACTTCACTTTCGGTGCTGGCTTCGGTTCGGTTGAGAGTGCGGTGGTTTATTTCGAGCTGACGCAGGGGAATTTTGATTTGTTCAACTATCGCTCTGGATTCCGTGGAGATGGTCAGAAATTTCGCTTTCGTGCGTCCTTAGGCACCACGAGTAATGAGGTCTTGATTGCTTTCGAAGAGCCTTGGTTGTTCGAGCAGCGTTTGGCCTTTGGAGTCGAGCTGTTCCGCACTGAGTCTGACTATAACAGTAGCGATTATAATGAGCTGCGCACTGGCTTTGAACTTTACTTGCGCCGTCGTCTTTTCGAGTTGGTCGAAGCTCGTATGTCTTATCGCTTAGAAATGGTTGAAATTTTCGATGTAGATTTTGGGACTAGTAGTCCAAGTCAGCCCGACCGTCCAGACGGTTCGCGCCCAAACGACGGTGTCGCTGATGTCTATCAAGCTGCCAATGGTGGAGCAGATGTCGTGTCGAAGATCGGCTTATCGCTACTTCGCGACACTCGAAATTCACTGATGTTCACGCGTAGTGGTAATCGCACCTCGCTCTCTTCTGAGTTGGCTGGGATTGGTGGTGATGTGAACTACCTCAAGCTAGAGGCGCGCACGGCACAATTCATCCCCACCTTTGACACGTACGATCAAACGCTCTCGATTATTGGCCGTATTGGCACCGCTTCGCCGTATGGGAATAGCGATGATGTACCGTTCTATGACCGTTTCTACCTAGGTGGTCCTGACAGTTTACGTGGTTTCGAGCACCGTGACGTTGGCCCTCGTGACTCAGATGACGGAGAACAAGCCGTCGGCGGAAACTCTTATGGGATGCTTTCTTTTGAATATGGTTTTCGACTTGCGGAACCTTTAGGGCTAGTTGCTTTCTATGATATGGGGTTTGTTAATGAGTCCGAATATGATTTTAGTCCTTCAGGTTATGCTTCAAATTGGGGTGTCGGTGCGCGTATCATTTTGATGGGGTCTCCGCTGAAGCTCGATCTCGGTATTCCACTCACAGTTCCTGATAACGCAGAAGACAACGGCGCACAGTTTAACTTTTCTTTTGGCACACGCTTCTAGTGTTGCTTGCATTATCACATTAAAACCCTCAGCTATATAACTATGAAAAAAATAACTATTCTATTCTTCGCGTCTATCTTCTGTGCAGCCGGCCTCTTCGCTCAGAAGACTCCAGTCGTCGCTACGGTCAACGTGCAGCGTATCTTGAATGATTACATCGCTTTCCAAGACGCGGTCGAGAAGGTCAAAAGCTCTGTGGGTCCGGTTGAGGAGGAGATGCAGGAAATGCAGGCTAATATCGAATCGATCGTGACAACAGGTCGCGAGGCTGAAGCAAAGATAAAGAACCCGGCACTGGGTGACGAGGCAAAGGCTGAAGCACAAGCAGAGATCGCGGGTCTTCAAGCTCAGCTCCAAGCCGCTCAGGTCGAGTTGCAGCAGTTCCGCCAGCAGGCACAGCAACTCGCTCAGCAAGGGCAAAAAGAAGAGCTTGCGCCACTGCAGCAGAAGGCTGTGGAAGCAGTGAAGCAGGTTGCTATCGACAAGGGCATCGACTTGGTTGTGCCGATCAATACAGTAGTCTTTGCCTCGGAAGATCTGGAGATCTCCGACGCGGTCATCGCAGTCTTGAACGCTAGCGAATAAGTTCGTTAAAAATTTCACTCTTCAAAAACCCTGTTCTCGCTAAGGACAGGGTTTTTTGTTTTCTCTTTAACATGTCATTTGCATACAGCACTCAACGTATCTCGGAAATCGTCGGTGACGACGTGGAATTTTCTGGTGAATATCTAGGTGAAATCACTGGAATCGCTTCACTCGCGGAAGCGATGGCAGGCGACTTGTCCTTTTTGGGTAACTCCAAGTATCGTGATGCTGTCGCATCCTCGGCTGCGTCGGTACTGCTCCTGCCGCGTGATTATGCGCAAGCACCGAAGCCGGGGCAGCTACACATCAAGCTGGACAATCCATCGCATGCGCTCGCGCTGTTGTGTCGCGACATGGAGAAAAGCTTACAGCCACTTCCTGCGCCCGGCGTGCATCCGACTGCTTTTATTGATGTCGATGCCATTGTCTCGCCTGCCGCATCCATTGGTCCGTTTTGCTGTATCGGCGAAGGCGCGATCGTTGGTGCTGCAGTGCTCGAAGCGCATGTCTGCGTCGGTAGATATGCCAAAGTGGGGGACGAGTCGCATCTGTTCTCGCAGGTGGTCATCGGGGACTACTGTGTCATCGGGGAGCGTAATCGGCTTCACCCCGGCTGTGTGATTGGCGCCGATGGCTATGGCTACGAATTTATCGACGGCGCGCATCAGCGTATTCCTCAGATTGGAAATGTCGTGACGGAGGCGGATGTCGATGTTGGTGCGAATACCGCGATTGATCGCGCGCGCTTTGGTTCCACGATCATCGGTGCTGGTACTAAGCTCGATAATCAGGTGCAAATCGCGCACAATGTGCGTATCGGTAAGCACTGTCTGGTGATTGCTCAGGTGGCCATCGCTGGTAGTACCGTGTTGGGCGATGGCGTCATACTCGCTGGGCAGGCTGGAGTTGCCGGGCATTTATCGATTGGCTCCGGAGCGGTGGTTGCCGGCGGCACGGGCGTGTCGCGCTCGCTTGCGCCCAAAGAGAAGGTGCGTGGTCCCACTGCTGAACCGATTATGCTCTATAATCGGGTTGCTGTTTTACAACGCCGCCTCCCTGATCTTTTTAAAAGATTCGATAAATTAGAAAAAAGAGTCGAATCTCTGCCTGAACGTGCCACAAGTGAATAATTGATATGAAAGAAAGCTCACTGAAAATCTTCTGCGGGAATTCCAACCCGAAACTAGCTAAGGATATTTGCGATTATTTGCACGTGCCTCTCGGTGATGCCACGGTAATGAGTTTCCCAGATGGGGAGAGCTTCGTTCAAATTAATGAGAACATCCGTGGTGCGGATATTTTCATTATCCAGTCCACTTGTAATCCGGCTAATCAGTATCTGATGGAGCTTTTCATTATGATTGATGCAGCTCGCCGTGCGTCGGCGCGTAGCATCACAGCGGTTATTCCTTTTTACGGATATGCCCGTCAGGATCGTAAAGATCAACCACGTGTGCCGATTACTTCCAAACTGGTTGCTAACCTGCTAGTCTCCGCTGGGGCGACCCGTGTGTTGACGGTCGATTTGCACGCTCAGCAGATTCAGGGCTTCTTCGATATTCCCGTCGATCATCTCTACGCATCACCGGTTTTGTTCGAGTATTTGAAGGATATTGATACCAGTAACTTGACGCTCTTCTCACCAGACGTGGGAGGGATGAAGATGGCGTCTGCGTATGCGGGTATGCTCGATGTGCCACTTGGCTTTATCGCGAAACGTCGAACTTCCGCCGAGACAGTTGAAGCGGTTTCAATGGTGGGGGATGTGGACGGGCGCGACATTCTTTTGGTCGATGATATGACTGAGACTGCGGGCACTTTGTGTGCGGCTGCCGAGTTGCTCAAAAAGAACGGCGCCAAGAGCGTGATGGCCGCGGTCAGTCACGGTGTACTCAATGATCTGGGCTATGAGCGTATTGCCAATGGTCTATTGGATCGGTTGATTACGACGGATACGACTCCAGTGGAAAAGCGTGATGGTGTACCGATTACAGTCCTCAGTGTTGCGACATTGCTTGGTGAAGCTATCAAGCGTATTCACGATAACGCTAGTGTGACTGGGCTCTTTAAAATTAAAGGATTTTAGTTCATCTGAGTTGTAGCACTCGCATAAGAAGGGCTACATGTATATCGGCTCTATTTGGAGCATCCACTTTGACTATTGAGCTATGAATGATTCTGAAGCAGCACCGCAAGTTTCTCCTGTAGAGGGAGATGTTGGCTTTGTCGAGTATCAGGATTTTGTTTCTCACGAGCCGTTTCACTTCGAATCGGGGGGGACCATTCCTGGGCTGACTTTGCGTTATGAGACTTACGGGCATCTCAACGCGGCGAAGGATAATACTATTCTCATCTGCCATGCGCTCAGTGGAAATCATCATTGTGCAGGTGTGCACAGTATCGATGAGCGTAAATCGGGCTGGTGGAATTTCGCCGTTGGCCCCGGTAAGCCGATTGATACGTCGCGCTATTTTGTCATTTGTTCGAATTCACTGGGTGGCTGTTCTGGCTCGTCTGGGCCGTATTCAATCAACCCAGAAACGGGCGAGCGGTATCGATTAGATTTTCCGAAATTGACCGTGCACGATATGGTCAAAGCGCAGGCCCTGTTACTCGATTCGTTGGGTGTGGATCGCTTACATGCCGTCGTTGGTGGTAGTATGGGCGGTATGCAAACACTGCAGTGGGCGATTGATTTTCCGCACCGAGTGGGGCGTTATATCGCCATGGCTTGTTGCGCGCGGCACAACGCGCAGGCCATCGCCTTTAACGATACCGGTCGTCAGGCCATCATACGTGATCCGATTTGGGATAATGGTAATTACGACCCAGACCAACCGCCAGGGCATGGTCTTTCGGTGGCTCGGATGATGGCGCACATTACGTATCTCTCTGATGCTGGGATGGAAGCAAAGTTTGGCCGCAAGCGGCGTGCTGAGAAGGCTGGCAAGGAGCATTTCGACGTCGAATTTGAGGTCGAGAGCTACTTACGCTATCAAGGCCAGAGATTTGTTGGGCGCTTTGATGCCAATACCTACCTATATTTGACCAAGGCACTGGACCGCTTCGATCTACACGGGCCAGTTTCCTTGGATGATACGCTTTCGACTGTCACAGCGCCTGGGCTGGTCGTTGGATTTACATCTGATTGGCTTTATCCGCCGCAAGGCAATCGTGAGATTGCGGAAGCACTGCTACGTCTAGGTAAGGATGCGACCTATGCAGAGCTGTCGATGGACTTTGGCCACGATTCGTTCCTCGTGCGTTCGCCCGAACTGTACGATTTGATCCGAACCTTTCTGGATCGGTAATTTACGCTATGAATCACAGCAAACAGAGACGACAAGTTGATTTTCAAATCATCGCCCGCTGGGTGGATGAGGGGGATCGTGTGTTGGACCTCGGCTGTGGTCGAGGTGTCTTATTGGAATATTTAAAGCGGAATAAGTCAGTCTATGGCGTTGGCGTAGATATCAGCTTTGAGCGCATCTTGAGCTGTGTGAAGCGTGGCGTGCCAGCTTATCATGGTGATGTGCAGACACTGTTGGCGACCTTTGGTGACAACGCGTTTGATCGCGTGATTTTCAGTCGATCAGTTGAGCTGTTGGATGACCCAGACGCCATCTTGGCCGAAGGGTTGCGCGTCGGTAAGCGAGTGACGGTTGGCTTTGTGAATCATGGGTTTTGGCTGAATCGGCTTAACTTTTTACTGAAAGGGCAGCGCACCGTCAATGAGGTGTATCCGCGGCAGTGGTATGAGACACTGCGCTCAAACCCATTTTCAGTGAGTGAGTTTGATGCTTTCTGCACCGCTCGAGCAATCAACATCGAGAACCGTGTGTATCTTGGTGGGGATTGGAGTGATGAATGCAAGTTTCTGCCAAATCTATTTGCGGGCTATGCGATTTATGATCTCTCGATTTAGTTGAGAGGGGCGGCGTCTGTTAAGATGTTGATGAGGCGATCGACTCAAATTTGATCCTCATCATGCGTGGGATCGATGAGTTTTAAGTGAATCGATCGGATAGAGACTTGCCATGGCATCGACGGCTTGTTTTTTTCTGCCCTTGTTCAACGACACAACCTGTGCCCGGGTGGTGGAATGGTAGACACTGGGGACTTAAAATCCCTTGCCAGTAATGGCGTGCGGGTTCGAGTCCCGCCTCGGGCATTCTCTGGTGGACTGCGCTTTATGCGTTATGTCTGCTGCGCTTTTAGAGCGCTTTTTTTGAAGGTGCACTAGTGGTGTACTCGTAGTGTAGTAGTCGTGTACTCGTTTTTCTGTTCAAAGCACCAAACTAGGACTGCGCTAATGACCTAGCGGACTCTCCGAAAACAGCCTCAGCTCCTCGTGCTGCTGATCGCTCACCTTCAGTGTCACGGGCCGATTGTAATGGATTCGTATTCGGGAAAGGTCACTGGTGTCGGGTCTTTTCGGTCGCCTCTATTCTGAGCGGCGCCACTTGGGCGGATTATTCTGCACGCGCATGCCCTACGCGGGGAGCGGCGTTCTTGCCATTACGCACTAGAATTAACGCTGGCCGAGCTTGGTGCTTTAGCATAAAAAAGCCTGTAAATGATTGATATTCACAGGCTTTCATAAAAGTGGTAGACCGTCCGAGACTTGAACTCGGAACCAATTGATTAAAAGTCAACTGCTCTACCGATTGAGCTAACGATCCGCTTTAAAAGCGCAGGATCGAATGCATCTAGCAGTGGCTTGTCAAGTATAGGAAAGTTTTTTTTAATTGATCGAATTTAGTGGGAACAAATCTAAGCGCTTAGCGATCTACCTTACATGGACCCCACTATGAGAGTAAAAAATGAAGCAGCATGTCAGGACGATCTTTTGATCGAGCGTATTAAAAATGGCGATCATGCTGCGTATAACGATATGGTCGCACGCTACTGGGATCGTATCTTTGCTCGTGTACATTATTTATTGAAGAATCAGCAGGATGCGGAAGAAGTCACACAAGACGCATTTATTCGTGCGCACCGCGGCTTAGCAAAGTTTCGTGGTGATGCCTCTTTTTCGACCTGGCTTTACCAAATTGCCACGAATTTAGCCCACAATCGTTACTGGTATTGGTTTCGGCGTAAGCGGGACTACTCCGTCTCACTGGATCAACCGCTCAGTGCAAATGGCGATCTCACATTGGAAGGTGTGATGCCTAGCGAGGGCGAGACGCCTTCAGAGGCTGCAGTCACTAAAGAATTTGTTCAGCGTGTGTCTGAGTGCATGAATGGGCTCGGTGAGAAGCATCGCGAAGTGCTGACTTTACGTAATGTAGAGAATCTAAGCTATGCGGAGATCTCCCAGACGCTTGAGATTAGTGTCGGCACGGTAAAAAGTCGTATTGCACGTGCTCGGGAGAGCTTGCGTGATTTAATGGGCAGTGATTTCTCATGAAAGAAGCAAAATTCACAGAGCTGGTAAATTTGTATTTCGACCGAGAGATCTCTTCGGTCGAGATCGAATTGCTGCGTGAGGAGCTCGCGGGTTGTCCCGCTCGAAAGGCTGAGCTTGAGTCGCGTTTTCAGTTACATCGAGCGATGTGTATCGCGGTGGCTCCGGAAGCTTTGAAAGTGGCCGAATTTCGCGTTTTGGCGGCAAAGAAGACCTCTCAGGCAAGTCGTTTAACGGCGTGGCTTCTTGGCTGCGGTATCGCTGCCTCTGTGGGTGCGGCCTTC
>JBLHTV010000055.1:0-10780 GCA_047627755.1 Lentimonas sp.
CCATATTTCACGTCGTATCCTTTATCGATTAAGAATGACTTTGCTGCTTCCGAGAAATCAAACACCAGACCTTGATCCTTCAAACGATTCGACACGTTACGCAATTCGAGTTCGACGATTGCCTTCATATCCTCACGTCCAAGTGACTTAAAAATCACCATCTCATTCAAACGATTCAAAAACTCTGGCTTAAAGACGCGCTTAGTCTCATCGAGGATCTTCTCGCGAATCTTCTCGTATTCATTCTCAGCATTATCTTCGATGCCGAAGCCCATCGACGTATTACGTTGAAGAATTTCAGCTCCTACATTTGAGGTCATAATCAAAATCGTATTACGGAAATCGATCTTACGTCCGAGACTATCAGTGAGACGGCCTTCTTCGAGCACCTGCAAGAGCAACTGCACTACGTCTGGATGAGCTTTCTCAATTTCGTCAAACAACACCACTGAATATGGCTTGCGACGAACTGCTTCAGTCAACTGACCGCCCTCTTCGTAACCCACATAGCCCGGGGGTGAGCCCACTAAGCGTGAGACTGAAAACTTTTCCATATATTCAGACATATCAATCTGAATGATGGCATCTTGATTACCGAACATCTCTTCAGCTAACACTTTTGCTAGTAAAGTTTTACCGACACCCGTGGGTCCAAGAAACATAAACGAACCAATCGGACGGCGTGGGTCTTTTAAGTCCGCACGAGAACGACGAAGCGCTTTGGAGACAACTTCAGTCGCCATATTTTGGCCGATGACCTCAGTCTGTAAATGACTCTCGAGTTTGAGCAACTTTTTGCTTTCTTTTTGCTCCATGCGGGACAGCGGTATACCCGTCCACGCAGAAACCACTTCGAGCATATCTTCTTCGTCCACCACGATTTTGGTCTCTTCGCGGCTCTTCTTCCACTCCTCGATGATGTCGACTTGTTTTTGACGTAGTTGCTTTTCCTCGTCGCGGAACTTAGCGGCTTCTTCGAAGTGCTGCCCACTAATCGCATCTTCCTTTTTCGCACAGATATCTTCAATCGTGGCATTCATCTCCTCGATTTCTGGGGGACGCTTCAGCGATTCGATGCGTGCACGCGCACCTGCTTCGTCCAAGATGTCGATAGCTTTATCAGGTAAGAAACGAGCAGTAATATAACGTTCAGATAGTTTAGTTGCTACCTCCAGTGCACCGTCAGTGAACTTCACTTTATGGTGATCTTCATATTTACTCCGGATGCCCTTTAAGATTAAAACCGTGTCTTCGACTGAAGGAGCGTCGACCTTGACCGACTGAAAGCGGCGATCCAAAGCACTGTCCTTTTCAATGTATTTACGGTATTCCGCAAGAGTGGTGGCACCGATACACTGCAGTTCACCGCGGCTCAATGCCGGCTTAAAGATATTCGAGGCATCCATTGCGCCTTCGGCAGCACCTGCACCCACAATAGTATGCAGCTCATCAATGAAGATAATCACATTCTTGGCGCGACGAATCTCATCCATCACTGCCTTGATACGCTCTTCAAACTGACCACGATACTTCGTGCCAGCGACCATGAGTGCCAAATCCAGTGTGATCACACGCTTATCTGCTAAAATCTCTGGAACGACACCTGAGGCAATTTCCAACGCCAAGCCTTCAACAATCGCAGTCTTACCCACGCCCGCTTCACCGATAATAACCGGATTGCTCTTCGTGCGACGGCACAGGATCTGAACCACGCGGCGGATCTCATCCTTACGACCAATCACTGGATCGAGTTCGCCCTTTTTAGCCATCTCAGTCAAATCGCGACCGAAGGCTTTTAGTGCAGGCGTCTTGGATTCTTTCTTCTCTTCCGATGCCCCTGGGCCTGGGCCTGCGGCAGCTTCTTCTGGATCTCCGGAGAAATTGGGGTCCAGTTCTGAAAGAATCTCATTACGGCAACGCTCAATATCAACTTCGAGCAATTTAAGCACACGTGCGGCAACGCCCTCACCTTCGCGCAACAATCCGAGCAAAACGTGCTCTGTGCCGACATACGAATGATTCAGGGCCTTGGCTTCTTTACCAGCCAGCGCCAATACTTTTTTAACCCGAGGCGTGTATGGTATGTTCCCAGAAGGTTTACTCTCTGGGCCCATACCAACCTGTTTCTCGACTGCAGCGCGCACGGTCTGCAAGTCGAGCCCCATTTTTTGAAGTACGTTCACGGCAACCCCCTGTCCTAAGTTAATTAGGCCTAACAATAGGTGTTCAGTTCCCACGTAGTTATGGTGAAAGCGATCTGCTTCTTTTCGAGCCAAAGCGAGCACTTGTTGTGCTCGCGGAGTAAAGTTATTCATTGGTTCCATAGTAATATAGTTTTGCTAATAGTTACTCCTGTTCTCCCAACTTGTCAAAAGCTAGAGCCGGTAGATTTGAAAATTCTTGCCGAAGTTTGTCTGCACGCGCAATATCGCGAGCCTCGGGCGCGATCCCTTCTTGCGCAGCATACTGCACATGCCCAGGCTGACTCTCGATCACAAGGCGATCGACGTCGGCACGATTCGCTTCTGGCAACATTCCGAAATCGACCGCTAAGCGAATAAATGAAAGTAAGTTCAGCGCTTCGTCCGAAGCGATCACGTGTGTATTCTTCAGTACACCAAAGGCACGGCCAATTTGATCGAGCAACTTCGCGCGATTTTCTTCGAGATACTTGAAGCGCGCGTTTAACTCATGATCGATCACCGTCTTAAGCACATTCGCTAGACTTTCCAAAATATCGGATTCACTCTCACCTAAAGTTTGTTGATTTGAAATCTGGAAAATGTGGCCACTGGCATCCGAGCCTTCACCGAAGAGGCCACGCACGGTAATTCCCAATTGACGGACCGCACGAATCACACGCTCCATCTGGCCAGAGATCACCAGCCCGGGCAAATGCATCATCACAGACGCACGTAATCCGGTGCCCAAGTTTGTGGGACAAGCTGTTAAATAGCCGAAATCCTCAGAAAAAGCCATGTCGATGGTCTTTTCCAACTCCGAGTCAAACGCATCGATCAACTTCCAGACTGATTTCAAATTGAAGCCTGCCTTCAGAAACTGAATTCGCAGATGATCCTCCTCGTTGATCATGACCGAGCAAGTCTGCCCCTTATTAATGTAAACCCCAGTGCCTGCTTCGCCGTCGCACAGTTCTCGACTGATTAGGTGACGCTCGACTAGCACTTGCTTCTCCAAGACAGATAAATCTGCGATGTCAAAAAAGCTGCCCTTGTTCATCTGTGGCAGCGCACTCAGTCGATCCGCACAACGGGTGAGTACATCGCGGCGCTGTATGACATCCGCACGTTCGGGAAATGGCTGACCGACTAAGTTTCGAGCCAATCGAATCCGAGTGCTAAGCACAACTGGAGCCGCCTTCTTAACAGCCTGCGTCAACTCGGCGCGCTCATCATTGATGAGTGATTCGATCATTTAGGGGAGACCTCCAACTCTTCCGCCTCTTCCGCCTCTTTGATCACTTTGATTTGGTCACGAAATTTAGCGGCATCCTCGAAGGCTTCCTCGGCAACTGCCTGTGCCAGCGAATCCAGCAAGTTTTTCAACTGCGTTTGACTCGATTGACGACTCAACGCGACCGTTGGCACCTTGCCCTTGTGCGCGGTGCCCGCATGCATCTCTTCAAGTACCGGGAAGACCAATGATCTAAAGACCTTATAGCAAGCCGAACACCCCAAGCGCCCCGTGCGGCGGAAATCAGCCGACTCCTGCCCACAGCTTTCGCACACCAACTTTGCCTCACCAGGGACAGGTGTGAGCGGTGTTTTCGACATCAAGTCTGCCAACGAAAAGCCTTCAGGGTCTGTGACTCCTTTCTTTTGAGCACAAGACTCACAGAGATCCACTTTGTGGATCTTATTATTAACGATCTGCGTCAGATGCACGGTGGCTTCCTGATCGCAGATGCTGCACTTTAAATTCTCTGCCATATATTGTATAGTATAAAATACGGGTTGCTTGGCAAAGCGAAAACTTAGATTCAAGGTAATCAAATTCGCTTTATCAAGAGGTTTATGAGCTTTTGACAGTCGCCGACGAAAGATGTGCCAGCTTCTAGGCAAATACTTGAGCAAGGCTGCAATCGCCAGAATCGACCATTGCCACTCACATTAAAGCATCGTGCCCTCGACCGTGACACGGCGTTTGAAATTCTCGAGGAATTTCGCTGTGACTGGGCCAGGCTTACCATTGCCAATCACGCGCGCATCAATCTCAACGATTGGCACGATCTCGGCAGCCGTGCCAGTCAAGAACACTTCATCAGCGACCCAGACGTCGTAACGCGTCATATTCGCCTCGCGCCAGGGAATACCCAGATCATCAGCAATCGCTAATGCAGTATCGCGGGTAATGCCCTTCAAGGCGCCAGAACTTGCCGCGGGTGTGATCAACTCGCCCTTATGCACGATGAAAATGTTATCACCAGTACACTCCGCAATATAGCCCTGATCATTGAGCATAATCGCCTCGTGATAGCCAAGGTGCTGTGCTTCGATTTTAGCCAGAATGTTGTTCAGGTAGTTGAGCGACTTCACTGCTGGGGGCAACGCCGAAGGGTTGCAACGACGCGTTGGCACGGTGATGATTTTCAGGCCATTGTCGTAAAACTCCTGAGGATACAATTGGATCGTATCAGCAATAATAATTAGTTGAGGTTCGTTGCAGTTCTTGATCGAAAGTCCAAGACTGCCGACACCACGCGTCACTACCAAACGAATATAGCCATTTTTCAAACCATTCGCACGGCAAGTCTCACACAGCGCATCCGAGATCTCTTGGCGCGTCCAAGATAATTCGAGCATAATCGCTTTGGCGGAATACTCTAAACGCTCCAAATGCTCATCGAGTTTAAACACACAGCCATCATAGAGGCGAATACCTTCAAAAATACCGTCACCATAAAGTAGCCCATGATCGAACACCGAGACTGTCGCCTCGCTGGCATCGACCAACTTATCATTCATATAAATCTTCATAAACGTAAATAACATGAAGGCGAATTTCGTTTTGTCTAGCCTCCATCGCCTTTCACATGCGAGTTCGTTCGAAAAATTCAACTGTATGTGGTATTTGGAGTTGCTGGTATCGAGTGCGGCTGCCCGCTCCAAACTACCCGGCCAATTATTCAGGTATCACCACGTTTCCGAAGACAGATATTGGCTTTCATCGATCAAATTAATCATATCGACGAACTGAGCTTGCTTTGCACGAAGACCGCGCGTGGCAGTGCTGTGTTCGCCTGAAAGGCGCCGTGGTTGAAGGATTTTTTGCCTACGCGCTCAGCACAAAGCCCAAACTACACCAGCCAGCTTGCCTTGAATGACACTGATTTACTACGGTTGCCTACGCGTACTGCCGCTCGCGCACACAAAAAAGCCCCAGTCATAACGACAGGGGCTTTTGTGAAAAACGTAGCGTGGTTTATGCGACGCGTTCGACAATCAGTAACGGTGGATTCGGGCGCTTGGGAGCGAGGCGGTAAGCCGTCTTGAGGTACTCCAGTGCTTCTTCCATCTTAGCTTCGTCATTGTAATGGATCATCATCAACGGCTCACCTTGCTTAACTTGCGTGCCAACCTTCTTGATTTCAGAAACACCCACTGCAGGATCGTACTTGCCATTCTTCTTCATCGCCAACTTCTGCACGCCTTCGGCGATCAGACCAGCATTAATAGTGTGAACATAGCCACGCTTAGGGGCAGGCAACTTACGCACGTGTTTCGCTGTTGGGAATTTATCGGGATCATCGATCACAGAGATGTCACCACCTTGCGCCGCGACCATATCTTTAAACTTCTGCAGAGCGGAGCCATCTTTAAGGTGGCGTTGCACAGTCTGCTTTGCGGAAAGTGTCGAACCCGCGACCCCAGCGAGGCGCACGATTTCCATGCCGAGCTTGAGCACCAACTCTTGCAAATCCTCTGGCCCCTCACCCTTGAGCAACTGAATCGCTTCTTTAATTTCCAGGCCTGTACCAACGGTATCACCGAGCGGTTGATTCATATCAGTCACCAATGCCACGCAACGGCGCTTCATTGATCGACCAACACGGGTAATCGAACGTGCCAACTGCTTAGCTTGCTCGACATCCTTGATGAACGAACCGTTACCCCACTTCACATCAATCACCAAGCCTTCCGCACCTTCAGCCAACTTGCGGCTGAGCACACTACCGGTGATCAACGGCAAACTAGGAATCGTGCCAGTCAACTGACGTAATTTGTAAAACTTCGCGTCGACTGGAGAAATCTCCGGATCTTGCTTAATAAAAGTACAACCGACTGTCTGCAACTGAGCTTTAAAGCCCTCCAAATCCAGGATTGGATTGAAATTTGGAATTGAAGAAAGCTTATCAAGATTACTGATAACGTGCTCTTCATCAACACCATTCATGGTTGGCATGACCACACCACACGCAGCTGCGAGCGGACCGAGCACGAGTGTGGTCTTATCACCAACACCACCAGTTGAGTATTTATCAATTTTTGGGCGGGAGATGCCAGTCAAGTCAATCACCTCACCAGACAGCATCATCTCCTCAGCAAAAGTAGCTGTCTCTTGAGCAGACATACCCTGGAAAAAGATAGCCATTGCTAGAGCTGATTGTTGGAATTCAGGAAGGTCATCATCCAAAATGGAATCGACGATATAGCGAATCTCCGCGTCGGAGAATTCGCCACCGTCACGCTTCTTTTCAACTAGATGGCTGAAGGAAGGCTTGATGAACTTACGAGCGCTGATAATATTCTTTCTCATTTAATAAAAATGTAGGAATCAATAGATCTGCCTTTCTAGAAGGCATAAACATTTATGTATTAGGCGATTAGAAGGTGTATTGTCGAGCCTAAATAACGGGATCCTAGAAATAGAACCTTACCGTATGCTCGGGCAAACTGACATAAGTATTCGACTCAAACAGAAAGTTCCCGAAAGCAGAGCTTGACGCCGAGCGCTCTGGATTTTGCTCTGCTCCCCATGAAGGTTTGGTTCAACCCATCTCAAGCAATCGAAAGTGCGCTATCGACAATCGCAGCTCAAACAGAGGGCTTCGGCTCGGAGTTCGTGCCCGGCGTGCGCCCTGCTGATCCACGTTTCGGTGACTATCAGGCCAATGGCGTGCTCGCCTTTGCGAAGAAGAACGGGCTCAATCCCCGCGAACTTGCTACCCGCCTGATTGCTGCGGCTGAAGCTTCCGACGAGTTCGACCCTGCGTTCGTGACGCTCGACATCGCTGGCCCTGGCTTCATCAATTTCACGCTCACGCCAGAGTTTATCTGGCAGTGGCAACTCGCGTTCTCCACCAAAGAGGACTACCAAAGCGGCGCTAAAGCGCTCAAGGACGGACGCAAAGTCATCATCGACTACCCGAGCGCCAATACCGCCAAGCAAGCGCACATCGGCCACTTGCGCCCAATGGTAATCGGCCAGGCCATCTCCCGCCTTCTCGATTTTTGTGGAGCCGACCTGGTTCGCGACAACCACATCGGCGATTGGGGCACCAACTTCGGCACTTTGATCATGAAGATCAAGCGCGACGGCATCGACCTTTCCGAGCTTGGCGAAAATGCCCTTGTCACCCTCGATCAACTCTACAAGGACGGCAGTGCCCTCGAAATCGAGCAACCCGAACTGCGCGATATTTCCCGCAACGAGCTCGTGCTCCTACAAAACGGCGATATCGAGAACACCGTACTTTGGGACCAAATCGTCGAAATCTCCAAGGTCGCGTTTGAAAAGCTATTCGTGCAAATCGGCGTCGAGATCGACATCACCCTCGGCGAATCCTTCTACCGCGACAAGGTGCAACGCATCTACGCCGAGTTGATCGAAGTCGGCCTAGCCGAACAAAGCGACGGCGCCCTGGTCGTCTGGCACGACGAAATTAAAAAATTCTCACGCGATAACGAGCGCCCTTTTCCATTCAACATTCGTAAGCAAGACGGCGCCAGCAACTACGCCTCCACCGATCTGGCGACCGTGCTTTATCGCCTGGAAGAGTTTAAGGCCGATGAGATCATCTACCTGACCGACGCCCGCCAACAAGACCATTTCCAGCAGCTCTTTCTCACCACCGAAAAATGGTTCAAGGCCAAGGGCTATGCACAGCCAGAGATGAATCATGTCTTCTGGGGCACCATTCTCGGGGCTGACAAGAAGCCCTTTAAAACCAAGTCAGGTGAGTCGATAAAACTCCAAGAACTCCTCGACGAAGGCCGCAAACGCGCTTTCGACGTCGTCACCGAGAAGAATCCAAGCCTAGACGAAGCCGAGCGTCGCGAGATCGCTGAGTCCATTGGCATTGGTGCAATAAAATACGCCGACCTTTCCAGTAACCGCACACAAGACTACGTCTTTAGTTGGGATCGCCTCCTCAGCTTCGAGGGCAATACCGCGCCCTATCTGCTTTACGCAGTCGCTCGTATCAACAGTATCTTCCGCAAAGTTGGCGTCGATCCCGAAGCGCCAATCGAAGCTGCGAGCCAAGTAGAAACTGAGGCCGAACTTGCGCTCGCGCGTAAGATTATGGGCTTCGTCACGGCACTGGAGCTCACGCTCAATGATCTGCGTCCGCACTTTCTCTGTACCTATTTGTATGAATTAGCTGGTGCCTACAGCAGCTTCTACAATGCCGACAAGGTGATGGTCGACGATACCGCGGTTAAGGCTCGCCGCCTGTTACTCTGCGCACGAACCCGCACCGTACTGATGACCGGTCTAGAGCTGCTCGGCATTAAGCCGTTGGAACGCATGTGAGTTTAGGCCGCAAAGCCAAACTCCAAATCCGGCTTTGATTTATAATACTGAGGGGAACACGTCTCCTCATTCGCCATCACGACATTCGACAAGTACAGCCAGCAAGGTCTGCCCCAATTCACGATCCGTGGCAAATAACACGCCGCGGTGATTCATGAATGTAGAATCTGTTCGATTTAAATCCAAGCGCCGCCCGGCAACATCGCTGCACCACGCGCCCAACTCTGCGTAAATGCACGCCGTCGCAGCATAATCCCAGAGACTCCCGCCGCCAGCCTGCGGCTTCGGGAATTTGAAATAACACGCAGGCGAACGCTCCAATACCCACAACGCATTCATCACCGCACCACCCGTCAAAGTCGTCTCTAATGCGCCTTGGCCGCGTTCAGCCGCCAAGGACTTCAGCTGTCCCAGCGCCGCGTCAAACTGCGGGTGACTCACGATACTGCGGTCTGAAATGAAATGCAGCGGCGCCAATGGGCTCGGTGGCTTTAGCTGCCAAGTCTGTCCGTTACGCAACACACCCTGCCCCTGCACTGCCTGATACTGAGTGCCAGTCGATGGATCATAGACCACCCCAATCAACGGCGTGCCATCCCGAGCCACCAATGCAATCGAAACCGCATAACCGGGAATCGACTCCGTAAATGGTAAAGTCCCATCGAGCGGATCAATACACCAGAATGCATCCTTCTCTAAACGACTACCATCATCGGGCTGCTCTTCGGTTAACAGTGCGAGACAGTAAGTCGCACAGGTCGGCTGCAAGTGCTTTAGGATAATCGCCTGACTCAACTCATCAACCTCCGTCACTACCTGCGAGGCGAGACTCTCCCCGCCAGCCTTGAGCTGCATCAAAACCTCACGACCATCGTACTGAGCAATCAAGACGCCTGCCTCCATCGCTGCGGTCGCCGCGCATCCAGCAAGCTGGATCAAATCTTCCGCGCTCAATCTCATTGTGCAGCTTCCTGTAAACTGGCGACCACTTGACGCGCCAAGCGCTCACTGTAGCCATTGATTTTCCAATGCCCAGGGCTCCAGCCTTTTAAGAAACGATGAAAGTCCGTCCATGCCACCGGATAAAGCGCGCGCCAATCGCACTCCAACGCATCCAGATCGAGGTCAGTTCCTTGAGCAGTTAATGCGCCTCGCAAAACACCGAAATACAGATCCAACAGCGCAGACTCCTCCCGCTCGCACGCCAGCTCGTCGAGACAACTGCCGATCAGATAGACCACATCCTTCATCCCGCAGCCTGCGCCGATGTATTGAAAATCCACCGCCGCTACTGACGCGCCATCTTCTGAAAAACAAAAGTTGGCTAGCTTGGCATCACCATGCACCAGCGTCTGATACGGACTCGCCTTAAGCTTCCGATCAATCGCACCGGCCGCGTCTTTTAATGCCGAGTCGTGCTGCGCTAAGATCGCCAGCTCGTCCGGCCGCGTATCCAAATGCCAATACGTGCCCTGCTCCCATAAACCCGTCGGCTCCGCACCCATAAAAGTCGCGTGGAAGTGTGCTAACCACGACACGCAAGCGTGCAGCTCGGCCTCCCCCACCGTCGTGCGACGCAGCGCAAATCCCGACGTATCCAGATCCTCTAAGACCATGATCGACTCGTGGCGCACTGACTCCAACGCCAAGCATTTCGGCACCCGGCACCCCACCCCACAACGCACACTCCAGTCGCGATACCAGGCGGCCTCCACCTCGTAGGACTTCAATTTACGTTGATGTGAGAGATCCGTATTCCACCCGCGTGGATGCGTCACTGCCGCCGGCAGCGACACATGTTTGACGACGACACTTTGCACAGACCCGCCCTTCAAACCATAACGCACAATCGAGCCATAGCCGCTCCAAAGGCTCTGGATCACGCCCAGCTCAATCAGCTCAGTGGCTCCGGTGGAGCTCAGGATCATCGATTTCAAATGCGTATTCATTCGGAGACAGAGCATGAACAGCTCTCAGCATAATCCAAGGGCGAACTGTTGGGTAC
>JBLHTV010000056.1:0-10690 GCA_047627755.1 Lentimonas sp.
AAACGAGTCACCATTACCGATCAAGCCAGCGATGGTATAGCCACCGTCCCAATTGGTTGCCGCCTTCTTGAGGATACGAATCGGATCGAGGTCTTGACTGATTATCTTTGGGATGAGCTTCCCCTCGACATTCTGATCACGCATCTGGTGATAGATGGCGTCGTGGGCTTCATCCAGATGGAAGCCGATTGATTCGAGAACCGCTTGTGTATCAGTACCGAAGATAGGGTGTTGACCGCGGTCGATCAGATCCGTGTTGATGTCTTTTTCATTGGTAATGGTGAAATTACCCGCGAGCATCAGGTTCTTGGTCGGCCAGTTCGACTGGCGCACGAAGGGGTGACAATTCAACGATGAATACACGCCAGAAGTGCCGTAGCGCAAATGCCCCAGCAATACTTCACCGCCATAACCGAAGTTCTTCTTCACCGTGTCGGGAAACTCTGGATGGATCACACCCGCAGTAATTTTCTTCTGATACTCCTTGAGTTGCCCCTGGAAAATACGCGACAACGGGTTGGTCTTAATACTGCGCTCGCGCGCCATGTACGGCTGCCCCGGATCGACATTGAGCTTCACGCAACCAATACCCGCGCCGTCTTGGCCACGATTATGCTGCTTCTCCATTAGGAGGAACAGCTGGTTAAAGCCATACAGCGGTGTGCCGTATTTTTCTTGATAGTAAGCCAAGGGCTTGAGGAGACGGATCATTGCGATGCCGCATTCGTGCTTAAGGAGGTCGCTCATAGGTGGAAAAAGACAAGCCGAGGGTAAAAGGCTTTTTTACGCCGTGGCGATGCTAAGTTATAAATTTGTTTTAATTCACCACTCAAGCCAGTCATAGGAGGCACTTCGAGCGTCATATCTTATCTGTATACAACACCACACCCGCGCCGGAAATACCGCGCTTCAACAGATGCTCCGGATTCGCGGGCTCGACATGCACCAGCACCTTGGAAACTTCCGGGTGTTGCTCACATAGGCGCAGCTTCACTTCCCGCGCGATTTGATGCCCCTTCTCGACCGTAATCTTAGGGCCCACTTGCAGATGTAGATCGATTTCGTAAACGTCGCCGACCCGCCGCACCCGAAAGTCGTGATAAGCGAGCGCACCGGGCGTCGGCAAAATATGTTCGCGTAAATCTTCGATCACTTCGCGCTCTGGTGCGGCATCGAGCAGGTCTGAGCACGCCCGCAGAAAGATCTTCGCGGCCTCAAACACCAAATAACAGCCCAACACCAACGAGACCGCACCATCCAAAAATGCCCAATCCGCGCCGCCGAGCCACACGCCCAACAGCGCCACCGCCACGCCGACCGATGAGATGCTATCCATTCGATGGTGCCATGCATTCGCCATCAAAAAGTCCGAGTGCAAGCGTTTGGCCACGCCGCGCGTCCACCAAAACAGTGCCTCCTTGACTAAAATCGAAACAATCGCGACACAGGCCGCACTCCCCGCCACGGGAGCCACTCCTGCCCCCGAGCGAAAGTCTAACAACGAGGACACCACCAACGAGATCGAAAAAACGATCAAAATACCGCCAATAAAGAATTTCGCCAAACTCACAAATTTGTGATGTCCAAAGTGGTGATTTTCATCCTCCGGACGACGTGCTATTGATAGTCCCAAAAGCACTGCGATATCGCTCAGCAAATCCAACAAACTGTGCATACCATCAGCAATCAAAGCCTTTGAACCGAGCGACCATCCCGCAATTGTCTTAACCAGCCCCAACAACAGATTCACCCATAAGCCAATCCATGTGATCCGCATGCCATCTTCAGATTTTTGCATCGCGTTGATACTTATCAAAGTCGTGTGGAGATGTCGCGATTATTCCACCGATCAATTAATAAAACGCCACAATCTGATTGCCAGCAATTCAGTGAATCACCAGAAATGTCGCTTTATACGTGCCTACTCCTAGCAAAGAACTTTATGGCCTGCGAGCGACCCTTGATCGCCTCGTCTACTTTCGCGATCCCGAAAGGACCGAACCAGATGCGCCGCACGCCTTCATCTACTTCATCACCATCGCCAATCTGTCCAGTACCACGATCACTCTGAACGGGCGTCGCTGGGTGATTCGAGGTGAGGACGGCCATCAGAACGTATTCGAGGGCCAAGGCATTGTCGGCAAAGAGCCCATTCTTGTCCCCGGCGGATCGTTCTCTTATAACAGCCACCACGCAGCGCAGGGCAACTGTAGCGCCGACGGCTCCTTTCACGGCATTGACAGCGCTGGCGATCCCATTCATGTCCGTATCCCACCTTTTGAAATGAGGGTGCCTCCTGAATCTCCGCATGGACAGACAGAGCTCGACCTCAAATAATAGACATGAAACTTATCGACCTCAATCGCCTCGGCGGAATCGGAGCCAACTCCACCTACGTCCAAATCGGCAGCTTCAACATTCTTATCGATGCTGGCCTCAATCCCAAAGAACTCGGCTATCAAGCGATGCCCGACTTCGCGCCAATCGAAGACGTGGAAATGGATCTGATCATCCTCACCCACTGCCACCTCGACCATCTCGGCTCTCTGCCGGTCGCATCCGCACACAACCCAGGCGCCCCCGTCATTACCTCGGTGCCAAATATCGAACTTGCGCCCCGCATGCTGCGCAACTCGATCAACGTCATGAAACGCCAACGCGAGGAGCACGGCATCAGTGACTATCCCCTCTTTCTGCACCGCGACGTGGTAGAACTCAGTAAACGACTCGTCGCCCAACGCTATGAACGCGGCGAAATCTATACCAAAGGTGACGATAAGATCGAAGTCATTCTGCACAGCTCAGGCCACGTGGCTGGTGCGGCATCCGTTGAAATCATCCACGCAGGTCGCAGGATCGTCTTTTCTGGTGATGTACTGTTCGAACATCAACGCACCCTACCTGGCGCCAAGCTGCCAACCGGCGACATCGACACACTGATTCTAGAAACCACCCGCGGCGCCAAAGCCCGCGCCGACGGCGTGTCACGCAAAAGCGAAGTCGACCGTCTGATTGAGCAAATCGACACGATTCTTCAGCGCGGCGGCAGTTGCCTCATCCCTGTGTTTGCACTCGGGCGCATGCAGGAACTGTTCAAAATCATTTACGAAGCGCGTAATAGTAACCGCATCCCGAAGGCACCGATCTACGCAGCCGGGCTGGGTATGGATATTTGCAATTATTTCCATAAGATCCACGAACGCACCAGGCTCATCGATTTCAGCTTCAAGATGATGGAGAAGCTCAACGTGCGCGCACTCGACCCGAATATGCGCCCCGGTCGCGATCTCCCACGTAAAGGCATTTACATCGTGAGCAGCGGCATGATGGTGCAACACACACCCTCCTATAAAGTCGCCGCCTCACTACTTCCGCATGCAGACAACGGCTTGTGCTTCGTCGGCTATTGCGATCCAGATACTCCTGGCGGCAAACTTCTCGCCGAAAAAGACGAAGGCAGTTTCTTTTTCGAGACCCTCGACTACCTTGCGCCGATCCGCGCCTCGATTGACCGATTTGACTTAAGTGGTCACGCTGACCGCGATGAACTCTCGAACTACGCAGTTCAGAGCAACGCCCGCTCGATCGTACTCACACACGGCGATCCCGATGCCCGTGCATGGTTTGAGGAAACACTGAACGAGCGTATGCCCAACAGCGCGGTGCTCGACCCAGAACCACTAGTGGAATATATAGTCTAGCGCGTTTAGTGCTGAAAGCATCTGGTCCATTTGCGCAGTCATCAAACTTAACTTGGAGCTGCGACCAAGCAAAGGATGGGATAGACCTGCCAGCTGATTGCTCAGCAGTCACTAGACATCAAAAAACAGCGGTGAAGGATCGCTCAAATTGAAAGCACGGCACACAGACTGCGTCGCTGGCATTTCTCTCTGTCGACCGGTAACGCTACCTTGATTTTAGTGAAGCCCCCATCGTTGAGGTTCGCCGTCAACGATTCTAGCCTCGTCTCCTCGATCAAATAACGATCGGCATCCTTTGCTTCGGCGCAGCCGCAGCCAGCTTTATAAAAAAGCCCGCCCGATTGAATTACCTACATAAGAAAGAGCTCTAAGGATTTCCATTGACTTCCTAGAATCGTCTGCGCGTTATCGCCCGCTGAAATAAGCCCTGCCGCAGATAACCACGGCGGGTTTTTCATTTTTTCTCATGAACGCTAAAAACATCCGTAATATCGCCATCATCGCACACGTTGATCATGGTAAGACCACACTCGTCGACTGCCTACTACAGCAGAGCGGCACCTACCGCGAAAACCAGCAAGTGCAAGAGCGCGCGATGGACTCGATGGATCTCGAACGCGAAAAAGGCATTACTATTAAGGCCAAGAATCTCGCGGTGAAGTGGATCAACCCGAAAGACGGTGAAGAATACACCATCAACATCGTTGATACTCCAGGTCACGCCGACTTCGGTGCCGAAGTGGAACGTGTGATGAAAATGGTAGACGGCGTCCTACTCCTCACTGATGCAGTTGGCGGCCCACAGGCACAGACACGTTGGGTGCTTCGCAAGGCACTTGATCAAGGCCTCACAACAATTTGTGTGATCAATAAAGTTGATCGCGACACCTCTCGTCCTGAGTGGGTCCACGACAAGGTGCTCGAACTTTTCCTCGACCTCGATGCCGACGAAGACCAATTTAACGCCCCCTTCCTTTATGCATCTGCTAAGATGGGCTTCGCTGACCGCGAAGTGAACGGCCCTCGCGAAAATATGATCGATCTGTTCGAGACTATCGTTGAGCGCATCCCAGCACCGGTGATTGAAGAAGGCGAATTCCGCATGCTCGCCAGTAACATCGATTGGGACACCTACGTCGGCCGCATGGCGATCGGACGTGTCCTTTCTGGTGAGATCAAAGTTGGTCAAACAATTTACGCCCTCCGCAAGGATGGCAAAAAAGACCGCGTTAAAGTCACTAAGATGAAGAGCTTCTCCGGCGCCGGTGAGACTGATGACGTGACTGAAGCTGTTGCTGGTGATATCGTCGGCCTCGCAGGTTTCGACGATGTGGACATTGGCGATACACTCGCTGCTAATCCAGAGGCAGAAGCCCTTCCTTTCGTTGAAATCGACCCGGCTACCGTGCAGATGGAGTTTTCCGTCAACAACGGCCCACTCGCAGGTAAAGACGGCAAGAAGGTGACTTCTCGCCAAATCCGTGAGCGCCTGATCCGCGAAACACAGTCCAACATTTCCATCAGCGTCGAAGACACTGATGACGGCACACGTTTCCTCGTCAACGCACGTGGCGCCATGCAGATCGCCATTCTCGTAGAAACAATGCGCCGCGAAGGTTTCGAGCTCCTCGTTTCCCGCCCGACCGTTCTTTACAAGACAGTCGATGGCAAGAAACACGAGCCATTCGAGCAAGTTTGGGTTGAAGTGCCCGAGGAGCAACTTGGTGGCGTCATGGAAAACCTAAGCAAGCGCAAAGGTAAGGTCACCAACATGGAGCACCACAACACTGGCGTTACCGTCGAAGCAGAAATTTCCACGCGTGGCTTGATCGGCTTTGAAAGTGACCTCGTGACTATGACCAGTGGTCACGGTGTGATGAGCCACTCGTTCCTCGAATATCGCCCATTCTGTGGCGAAATCGTCACACGCTTGACAGGAACACTCGTCAGCATGGAGCAAGGCAAGACAATGCCATACGCACTTGAATTGATTCAGAGCCGTGGCAAACTCCTCGTCGGTCCTGGCGAAGAAGTCTATGCAGGCATGATCGTCGGCGAGAACCCTCGCAAGGAAGACATGCCCGTCAACCCTGCCAAGGCGAAGCAGCTTGATAACATGCGCTCCTCCGGCACTGACAAGAGCATCCAACTCTCGCCACCACTCAAATTCTCTCTTGAGCGCGCGATCGAATACATCTCCCCAGACGAGCTGGTCGAAGTGACGCCCCAATTCCTACGTATGCGCAAGCGCATCTTGGACGAGACCGTTCGCCGTAAGATGGCCAGAGCTGGCAAGAAATAAGCGCCGCTAGCACCCATTTCCAAAACCCTCGGAGACTAATAGTTCCGAGGGTTTTTTGTGCCTTTGGGTAGGCAGACATTGCGTCGCCTCTGTCGTGAGACGGGGGGTTGTGTTAATCACGAGCACCACGCCAGCGCTCCCCGATCTGACGATCGAGGCCACCCGCAAATCACCGATACCCATCAAGCAACTAGCGACGAAACCCCTCCAACAGTTTCAGAATGCGAATCTTGATTTAACAGCCATCCCCAGCATACTACAAAATTATGAAACCAAGGAGCCTACGTCACTGCATCGAAAAAGCTGCCAAAGCATTGGTTTTAATTCATAAATGGTCCCCCAACGTCGACTGCCTCCTCGACGAAGATAAAGGCGAACACGGCCACTTGATCCTCAAATTTGTCGACGGCGAAAGCAGCAAGATGGCTGCCCTAGGCAAAGATCTCGAAAATAAAGGCTATCGCTTTCGAGTGAAGAAAAGCCCATGGCTCGGTCAGGTCACTTACCTAGGCAAGGCCGACGACAAAACTGCGATCGTCATGACCCTGCCGATCACGAAAGACCGCATCGCCATCAACGAGGACTCCCCCGAGCAACCCTACTCGTTTAAATAGACAACTGAAGCCATTTAAAGCGGCCCATTTTAATCCCACAACCTTCTGTGATACAGTTACTAGCTTCTAACGACTGGCTCCTGATTCTAGTTTTAAAAGGTGGACATCTCTACGACGCTCTACCACATCAAACACCACGCGCTTTTTAGGCGCCGCACACACATGGCAAACATCGGCAAATTTAATACACTCCGCATCGTAGAACCCTCAGACCACGGGCTCTATCTCGATGGCGGCGAACACGACACGATCCTCCTCCCGACTCGCTACGTCACGCCCGACATGAAAATCGGCGACGAGATCGAGGTTTTCATCTACAACGACTCGGAAGATCGGCTGGTCGCCACGACCGAGACGCCTTTGGCGCAGGCCGGTGAATTTGCCTACCTCGAAGTGATCAGCGTCAACGAGCGAGTTGGCGCGTTCCTCGATTGGGGTCTGAGTAAAGATCTATTCCTGCCCTTCCGCGAACAAGGCGACCTCTCTTTCACTGTCGGCGATGGCGCCATCGTCGCCGTCTATGTGGATGAATACACCAATCGTATCGTCGCATCAACTCGCTTACATCGCCATCTTTCAAACACGACGCCCGCCTATGAGCCGAATGCTCCAGTGCATGTGCTGATCTACGGCGAGTCCCCGCTCGGCTTCAAAGCCATCATCGATAAGCAGCACCGCGGACTACTCTACTACGCTGAGACTTCGGATAAGCTTGAGGCAGGCGATCAATTTACTGGCTACATCAAAAAAGTACATACCAACGGCAACATCGACCTGCGTCGCGATCCCGCTGGACGTCAGCGCGCCGAAACGTTCTCCGCAGTCATCATGGCAAAGCTAATGGCTGCAGATGGTTGCATGCCGTTTAACGAGAAGAGCACATCAGAATCCCTCCGCGAAACCTTCGGAATGAGCAAAAAAGCATTCAAGCAAGCGTGGGCCGTATTAATCAAAGCTGGAGAAGTGACAGATCGCTTTGAAACAGAATACCTGACGTTACGCTCAAAATGGGATGGTCAGATGTTTATTGAAAAAATCCCAGATCACTCGGTTAAACAACAACATCGCAAAGGCTGAAATCTTTTAAGAAATCACTGTTTCCGAGTCAGCGCTGAACTCTACGCTTGCTCTTAATCCTAATTGACCGAAGCCCAGCTTGGCTCATCCCCACTTTCGAACTCTAAAACATTCCAACTTTCCCACTCCTTCAAAATGCTTTCATTTAATCTTTTCGGTATTCCCGTCCGCATCCTGCCTTGGTTCTGGATCACCATGGCGCTGATCGGTGGCGGTTTAGGTGCCAATGATTCTCTAAGCATACTCAAGGTCCTCGTATTCATCCTAGCAGGTCTGATCTCAATCTTGGTACACGAACTCGGCCATGCGCTGACTGTTCGTAAGTTCAAATTACCCACTGCGATCACACTCCAAGCCTTCGGTGGCTACGCCTCGTTTCCGGCAGGAAAACTGAGCCGTAAGCAATCCTTTCTCGTTACCGCCGCAGGTCCAGGACTACAACTGGCACTCGGCTTAATTCTACTAGCCGTCTATTTATTGGTTCCGATTCCCGAAGGGTCGCTACTCTACACACTCGTCGCTGACTTAGCAGGCATCAGCATCATTTGGGCAGTGCTTAACTGCTTGCCGGTCTACCCTATGGACGGCGGCCAGATGATGGCAGCCGCACTCGGACCGCAACGTGCCCACTTCGTACACCTAATTAGCGCAACTGCTGCCCTGCTCATCGGTTTAGCCGCTTACTTCTTGTTGAATTCTATCCTATTGCCACTGTTTATGGCCCTATTTGCTTGGCAAAACTGGCAATCCTTTCAGGCCCGCACCAGCAAGCCGTAGGGGCTGTGCGATGACAGAGGAGTCGCCACTTGCGGCGACCTCATCGTGCTCGTTCACATACAACCGCTGGCCGTGGCAAGCAACGACGCCACAATCAGAAATGGCAAAGCCATTTCAGCAGCAGAGCATAAAGCCCACAGCATCGAAACCGCTTTGCGGATTTCGCACCCAAGGGCATAATGACCAAGCAGCCCCGCTACCCGCGCCAATGCGCGATACGTGCGGCGACTTGCTTCGGCCCAGGCATGCCGGGCTTCTCACGTGCATCGAGCGCACGCTTTAGATCAAACACACTGTCCCAATCCTCGCCCAACTTCGGGTGGATTAGAGTGACTTGATCGTAAGGCAACTGGTTTAGCGGTGTCTCCAGCTTTTCTGAAAGTCCCACCAACGCGCCGACTACATGATGCGCCTCTCGAAATGGCACTGCACGTTCGACCAAATAGTCGACCACATCTGTCGCGAGTAGTGCAGGGTCAGCCACCGCTTTCGCACAGCGCTCTACGTCCGCTTCGACACCGACCATACACGCTGCAACGCAGTCGAGCATCAGTTGCGTCTGATCAAACGAATCAAACACTGGCGGCTTATCTTCCTGTAAATCACGGTTATACGTCAGCGGCAGACCTTTGACCATGGTTAACAGCATCTGCAAGTTACCAGTCAAACGCGCCGATTTACCGCGGATCAACTCAAATGCATCCGGGTTTTTCTTCTGCGGCATCAAACTAGAGCCGGTAGTAAACGAATCCGGCAACCGCACGAAGCTAAACTCCGCACTGCTCCACAAAATGAAATCCTCCGACAGTCGCGAGAGGTGTACTCCGATCGTCGCACAGACCGAAGCAAAACTAATAAAGGTATCGCGATCACTCACCGCATCCATGCTGTTTTGTGTGATCCTTGGATTGCCATCGGCATCGACAAAATTCAACTCGCGAGCCACGAACTCGCGATCAATTGGCAGCGTCGTACCGGCAATCGCACCCGAACCGAGTGGGCACACATTCGCCTCTTCAAATACCTCAGCCATGCGCTTGCGATCACGGTTAAACATTTCCACATACGCGAGTACATGGTGCGCCATCGACACTGGTTGTGCGCGTTGCAAGTGCGTGTAGCCGGGAATGATCACCGCCTGGGTGCGATCCGCGAGATCCACCATCGCCGCAATGACTGCAGTGAGCGACGCATCCAACTTGGTGCAGGCATCCTTAAACCAGAGACGCATATCGGTGGCGACTTGGTCATTGCGGCTACGCGCGGTGTGTAGCTTAGCAGCGGCAGGCACACGCAGTGTCAGCGCATGCTCGATATTCATGTGCACATCTTCCAGCGCCATGTCCCAGTTAAACTGTCCCGCTTCGACTTCGACCAAGATCACATCCAACCCAGCATGGATCGCATCGCGCTCCTCAGCAGTGATAATGCCGACGTGTGCGAGCATCGCGGCCTGCGCCTTGCTGCCCTGCACATCAAACACAGCCAGGCGTTGATCGAACGAAACCGATTCGCCGATGCGTAGCATCAATTCCGCAGGTCCTTCAGAGAACCGCCCACCCCATGTCGCTTGTTTTTGTCCGTTTGCCATATTGGTGCAGACTGTTCCCTCCCGCCTCGCATTTGGCAAATCTAAAGCATTCCTGTTAAATAACGGCTAGCTGGCCCTCCGCTTGGGGATGAAGCGTCGCAGCATTCGGGCAAGTGCATCCAACTCTTCGAATTTCAATAGATATAACAGACCAAAATAGAGTGCCGCGCCGCTGGGCACCAACACACCGACGATGACCGCGGCGTTTAATTTATCGTCCAGATCGAAGCTCAGCACCAGCGCGTGGCCCAACACGCAGAACAAACCCATCGCCACGCCAGCACAGAGGACTTTAGCAAAGGCACCGCGCAGCTGCGAAAAACCCACCTCGCTGCGATGCTTGGATAAGGCACGCCAGAGACAGGCCGACTGCACCACCGCCGCCAGCACATTGCCAGCAGCCAAGCCGCCCGCGCCGTAGAACTGCATCAGCACCACGCCGCAAATTAAATTCACCAGCAAGCACAGTCCCGCCACACGGACCGGCGTCTTCATATCTTTACAGGCATGCAGACCGCGGGTCGCAAACGTCGCTGCGGAGTAAAATGGTAAGCCTAAGCCATAGATCGCAATCAGCGGTATCGTTTGCACGACGTTCTGCGTGTTAAATGCGCCCCATCGAAACAGT
>JBLHTV010000057.1:0-10663 GCA_047627755.1 Lentimonas sp.
GCTGAGCATGGCCGTGGTTACAGCCGTTTCATCGAGCAAAAGAATGTAAAACCTAAGCGTACTAAGCTTGGCGCGCGCGTCACTCTTGATGATGAGCGCTGTATCCTGTGCTCTCGTTGCGTTCGCTTCTCTAAAGAAGTCGCAGGCGAAGACGTGCTCGGTTTTGTTGATCGTGGCACTTACTCAACCCTAACTTGCTTCCCGGGTAAAGGACTGGAGCACAACTATTCGCTCAATACGGTTGATATTTGCCCAGTGGGTGCGCTCACCAGCACAGACTTTCGTTTCAAAATGCGTGTTTGGTTTCTCAAGCGCACCAATAGTATTTGCACCGAGAGTAGCATTGGTGCGAATACAGAAATCTGGAGCCGCGAAGGTAAGATTTACCGTATCACACCACGACGGAATGATGCGGTGAATGATACTTGGATGACTGACTCAGGTCGTGAACTTTTCAAAGCATCCGAGTCGGATGATCGCCTTATCCATTACACCATTGAAGGTGTGCACCATACCGACGCTGAAACTGCGCAGGCCGCGGCGGATCTGTTGAAGAATGGCGATGTGGCCATGATCGGTTCCGCAAACAGTTCGGTCGAAGAGCAATTCTTTTATCGTTTGATAGCAGATCGCTGTGGCGCATCCGTCACAATGGTCGCTCGCACAGGTGAGGGCGACGGGATTTTACTTTCAGAAGACCGCTCTCCGAATCTTCGCGGTGCGCTAGTGAATGGTTTGATCAACACACTTCCAGAAGTAGATCTGTCAAAACTCGCAAGTTCGATCAAATCTGGTGCGGTTAAGACACTCGTCGTCGTGAACGAAGACGTCACGACGCTTGGTATTTCCTCTGAACTGCTCGCTAAGGTGAAGCTCGTTTACTTCGGTACACATGCGAATGCAGTGAGCCAAGTGGCCAATGTCGTTTGCCCATCGTTGATGGTCTACGAAAAGGATGGTTCATTCGTGAATCAAAGCTTCCGTCTGCAGAAGTTCAAGGCAGCGGTGCCTGGTCCACGTGGTATTCAATCCGACATTAATGTATTGGAAAAAATTGTGGCTAGCTTAGGCAATGAAAAGCCAAGCGCGTTAACCATCGATCTCGTATGGCAGCGCATCGCTGAAAAAATCGGCGCTTTTGAGGGACTCACTTGGCGTGGTATCTCCGACGAGGGCGTTGTACTTGATCCGGTACCGTTCATTGATTTACCGTTCGTTGAAACCAAGAATTTAAAATTCGATCCAGTCGCATTCAAGGAGGCGCAAACCGCTGCCACTCAAGCTTAAAGAAAATTGACGGATATGGAATTCATCACCAATACACTGCCGTTTACATTGCCGATTGTTTTTTCAATCGCGATGATTTCGGTCTTCATGGGACTTTGCAGTTACTCCGTTCTCGCGGAGCGCAAGGTCTCTAGTTGGATTCAAGGCCGCACTGGCCCGAATCGTACACGTATGCCGTTGCTTGGGCATATTCCGATTCTCGGTAATATTCTGACACGCTTGGGCGTCTTCCAACCCGTCGCTGACGGTTTGAAATTTCTGTTTAAGGAAGAGATCACTCCTGGCCACGTCAAGAAGGGCTATTATTACCTAGCTCCGATTTTAGCTTTGGCGCCGGCACTCACCACCATGGTGGTGTTACCGTTTGGTCGCTATGTTGATCCATCTGGTGTCGTGCAGCCTCTGGTATTAGCTAATATCGACGTTGGCATGCTTTTCATTTTAGGTGTTTCTTCACTGGGTGTATATGGCATCGTGCTCGCTGGTTGGTCCTCTAATAGTAAGTACCCGTTTCTTGGTGCGATCCGTGCATCCGCACAAATGGTTTCTTATGAATTAGCGATGGGGCTTTCGATCCTACCGGTATTCATGTGGGCTTCTGCGCCAGGCACAGATTACGGTCTGTCACTCTTCGGTGTGGTCGAGGCACAAGCAGGACTCTGGTTGGTCATTTGGCAGCCACTGTCTGCATTGATTTTTCTCGTCTCCGTCTTTGCGGAAACCAATCGTCTGCCATTCGATATGGCGGAATCGGAAACCGACCTCGTCGGTGGTTTCCATACTGAGTACGGCTGCTTCAAATTCGGGTTGTTTTTCGTAGCCGAGTATGCGCACGTCATCATGGGTTCGGCATTGTTCGTGCTGCTGTTCCTTGGAGGCTGGAATTTTCTACCAGGAATGGCAGATCCTTGGGGCGCCAGTCAGTTCGGCGCAGTGCTTTCAGTGCTGTGGTTTCTGGCTAAGGTCTTCTTTATGATCTTCTTCTTCATTTGGGTACGCTGGACGCTTCCTCGCTTCCGTTATGACCAAGTGATGGCACTCGGCTGGAAGATTTTACTACCACTTGCGATCGGTAATTTGATCCTCAACACACTGCTCATCGCGATCTACGACACATTTTAAAACGCAACTAGTATGGCTAAGACAAAAGTTATAGAGCGTAAACCGCTCACTTTCGCGGAAAAAACATTTATTCCGCAAATCGTTACTGGGTTGAAGACGACTCTGGCAGCGATGTTTGATAAGACGATCACTCTGGAATATCCGGAGGAGCGTCCCGTCATCCCTGAAAATTATCGTGGCGTGCCCACACTCGTGAGGGACCCGAATGGTCGTGAAAAGTGTGTCTCTTGCCAGTTGTGTGAATTCGTTTGCCCACCGAAGGCAATCAAGATGATCCCAGGTGAGATTGACGCCGAAGCCGATCCAGATCGCGCACACGTCGAAAAAGCGCCAAAAGAATTCGAGATCGACATGCTACGCTGCATTTATTGTGGCCTTTGCCAGGAAGTGTGTCCAGAAGAGGCTATTTTCCTAAAAGATATATTTTCAATGTCTGGCTACACCCGCGAAGAGATGGTTAATAAGAAAGACAAACTCTACGAACTAGGTGGCACCTTGCCGGATAAACATCACAAGTGGGACAAGAAAAAAGCTGCAGAAGAAGCGGGTAATACTCATTAAATTAGTTGAAGATTAGGAATGACTAAAATCTGACACTGCGCAGATTCATTAAAATATTCCTAATTCTTAATTCTCAATTCCCAATTCCCAGTTCTAAATCTCTAATTCTCACACTATGTTAGACATACTGTTTTACGTCTTTTCAGCGATCACGCTGATTGCGGCCCTGCTGATGGTCATTACGCCGAATGCGGTGAATGGAGCCATGTGCATGATCGTCGCTTTCATCGGCACTGCGGCGCTCTTTGTTCTGTTGGAAGCCTACTTCCTCGCGGTCATTCAAGTGGTGGTTTACGCGGGGGCGGTCATGGTGCTGTTCCTCTTTATCATCATGCTTCTCGATGTGGATAAAGGGGAGGGTGCTACCGAATATAATAATAAGCTGACCATTGGTGCATCTGCGATTGGCTTCTTGCTGCTAGTAATGCTGGTATTCACTGCGTTTTCCGGTGATCATTTACCTGAGCTTGGCCTGACAGCAGTGACCGAAAATCCTGAGGTGTTCGATGGTGGTGTGCCATTTACCACATCCTCCAAGTCTTTTGGCTACAGCCTCTTTACTAAATACATGCTGCCATTCCAAGTGGCTGGATTCCTTCTTCTTGCCGCTATGATCGGCGTGATCGTTGTGTCGAAAAAACACGACGTCGCGGAAGATTAGTCATTATTTATAATTTCATTAGCTATTTAACATGACTGTCGGACTTAATGCTTTTCTTATCGTAGCAGGACTGCTCTTCGCCGTGGGGCTACTCGGAGTGACCCTGCGTCAGAACACGCTCGTCATTTACATGTCGCTGGAGCTAATGCTCAATGCCGTGAATTTGGCGTTCGTCGCATTCTCTCGTTACAACGGGACAATGGACGGTAACCTCTTTGTCTTCTTTATCATCACCGTGGCGGCGGCCGAAGTCGCCCTCGGCTTGGCAATTATCGTCGCACTGTTCCGACGTCGTCAGTCTGTAATGGTGGACCAATTGAACGCCCTGAGTCACTAGTGCTATGACCGACGCTCAAATACTACTCGCCGCTCTTCTCACGCCACTGCTTTCCGCAGTGCTGATTGCCTGCTTCCTGCGCCGCCGCGGAACACTGGCTTCCTACCTATCTGTCGCTGCTGCTGCCGGTATCTGTGCTTTCAGTTACTTGGCGATCCAAGCCAGTGAGGCTGGGCCGATTCGCGCCGCTGTTGATTGGTTGCATTTTGGTAACTTCACAGTGTCTATGGGCTTCCTGTTTAATGGAGAAGCAGCCACAATGCTGACGATGGTCGCCTTTGTTGGTTTGCTGATTCACGTATTCAGTCTTGGTTACATGGCGGACGACAAGGCCAAGGGCCGCTTCTTCGGTGGTCTGTCGATCTTTATGTTTTCCATGATCGGTATAATCCTTGCTGATAACTTGATCATGATCTTTGTGTTCTGGGAGTTGGTCGGCTTTAGTTCTTACATGCTGATCGGTCACTATCTCGATACAGACGAGGCCGCAGCGGCTTCGAAGAAGGCATTCATCGTCAATCGTATCGGCGACCTCGGTTTCCTTGTCGGTATCGTCTACGCTTACTGGCACTTCGGCACCACCAACCTCGAAGCAATGGGCGCAGCGGTGAACGCGGATCCTAGCTCAATTAGTTGGGTGATCGCAGCACTGCTCATGTGTGGCTTCATCGGTAAGTCCGCTCAATTCCCGTTGCACGTCTGGTTGCCAGACGCGATGGCTGGCCCGACTCCAGTATCGGCTCTGATCCACGCGGCGACAATGGTCGCGGCAGGTGTTTACTTCCTGATCCGTATCGCCTTTCTCTTTCCTGAATCGGTGCTTGGCGGCATTGCTATTCTTGGTACATCAGTAGCCGTGTATGCGGGCTTCTGTGCGTATGGTCAGAATGACATTAAGAAGATTCTGGCATATTCAACGCTCTCGCAGCTCGGCTACATGTCGGCTGCGTTCGGTCTTGGCTATCCAGGCATCGCGTTGTTCCACCTGATCACGCACGCCTTCTTCAAGGCGCTGTTGTTCCTCGGTGCGGGTTCGATCATTCACGGTTGCCACCACGAGCAGGATATTTTCAAGATGGGCGGTATTCTTAAGAAGATGCCGATCACTTCGATTACTTTCTTCATTGGTGTGTTGGCTCTCTGTGGTGTGTATGGTTTTGCTGGTTTCTATTCGAAAGACGCGATTTTGGTCGCAGGTGGACTCAATAGCACTGTGATTTTTGTATTGTTAACGCTCGGTGCATTTCTGACCGCGGGTTACATGGGCCGCTTGGTTTGGATCGTCTTCTTTGGCAAGCCGAAGTCCGATGCTGCTTCGCATGCGCATGAGAGTGGTTTTAGTATGGTGTTGCCATTGATCATTTTGGCAGTGCTTTCGGTTGTCGGTGGTTGGATCGGTGTTTGGCCTGAAGCAACTGGTGAGATCATTCGCGATAATTTAGAGCATCTGCATCACGCCGAAGGGCACGATGCGATGCACATTAAGGTCATGATCCTCGGTTCGGCTGCATGGATCGTTGGTCTGCTCGGTTCGTTGTTCTTCTATGGTGTCGGCAAAAACGGTGATGCTTTGCATAACCGTGCGAAGCCAGTTTACGAATTTCTCAAAGCCCGTCTGTGGTTCGACGAGATCTACGACTTTTACGTGGCGAAAGTTCAGCACCGATTTGCGGTGCTTCTCAGCTTTCTCGATATTTTCCTGATCAAAGGAATTTTCGTTCGTGGCAGTGCCGGATTAGTCGGACTCGTGGGTGCATGCTCACGCTCGCTGCATGTCGGTAATATTCACGGCTATGTTTACTGGTTCCTTGCCGGAATTATCCTCCTTTGGGCGCTCGCTGCTGGCGTAGCTCTATAAAAATAGGTGAACAATTTTTCAATTTAGATAAATATGATTCCCCTCGATACATCATCACTTTGCCTTCTGGCAGCTATTCTGACACCGCTGTCTGCGGGGTTGTTCTTGTTGTTTGGAGCCCGTTTTAGCCAGTCAAGCCTACGCGCAGTCAGCGTGATCGGCTTTGCCACACCTCTGATCATCGCGCTGGCACTTTACTGCCAGTTTGAGCCGTCGCTTGTCGGTGGCTATAATTTCGAGCTGCGTCTTGCCACTGGCTTGGAAGCAGTTGGCATTTACCTGCACCTCGGCTTGAATGGTATCTCGATGCCGCTTTTCATGTTGGCCGGTGTCGTTGGCTTTGCAGCTGGAATGTACGCCATGTTCTCGAAGGCCGAGCGTCCGCATCTGTATCTCGCGCTGTTGCTGTTTATGCTCGGCGGTTTGATGGGCACCTTTGCTTCGATTGATATTTTCTTCTTCTACTTTTTCCACGAGTTCGCACTGATTCCGACCTTCATTATGATTGGTGTGTGGGGCGGTGCTGGTAAGCGCGGCGCGGCGATTGAAATGACGATCTATCTGACGCTTGGTGCGTTGTTGTCGTTGATTGGTCTGATTGCACTATATGTGCAGAGTGGGGCGGATTCGTTTTCACTGATCACATTACGTGAGTATTTGGTGGCGCAACCGATTGCCGAAACGGTGCAAAACAACATCTTCGCACTATTATTGTTCGGCTTCGGTATTTTGGTATCGCTCTTCCCATTCCACAGTTGGGCACCTAAGGGTTATGCGACTGCGCCAACTGGTGCGGCAATGCTGCACGCCGGTGTGCTCAAGAAATTTGGGCTGTATGGCCTGTTGCAGATTGCAGCACCATTGTTGCCAGCTGGTGCAGCCCATTGGTTCCCTTGGATCGTATGGCTGGCGCTGGGTAACATCATTATCATTGGTCTGATCACAATGGCTCAGAAGGATGTGAAGATGATGCTTGGTTATAGTTCGGTCATGCACATGGGCTATGCTTTTCTCGGGATCGCAACATTTTCGGTCGTCGGCGTCGGTGGTGCGTTGTTGATGATGATCGCACACGGCCTCTCCGTTGCGTTGTTGTTCATGCTTTCGACTTGTATTTACCACCGTAGCCAGACCTTCGATATGTCATCGATGGGTGGTCTCGCAACCAAGGCACCAGTGTTGGCTGCCTTCTTCGTGGCGGGCACGATGGCGAGTATCGGTCTGCCGGGCTTCGGTAATTTCTGGGGTGAGTTCACTATTTTTGCAGCCTTGGCCGAAACAGAGGCGACTCGGTGGATCGTGGCACCCGCTGCGTTGGGTATTATTATTTCTGCGATCTACGGACTGCGGGCAGTCGCAAACATTTTCTTCGGCAAGCCAACCGAGGCCTTTGCCGATCGTTTAAATGGCGACGAAATTGTCGATCTCAAGATTCACGAGCGATTTCCTGCACTGGTACTGATCGTGGCGTTGATTGTCGTCGGCATTTACCCACGGCTGTTTTCCGATGCAGCGAATGATGAGCTATCGTTGATTTCAAGTTATTCAAACAAGAGCACTTTGCCGATTATTGAAGCCAATGCGGCGCTGCCTCAATTAGTCGAAGCACATAAGGAGGTTACACACTAATGAACGAGCTTCTCGCCGAATTTCTGCGCAGTTTCACTGCGACAAACGACTGGGCAGCAATTGCTCCCGAAATCATGTTGGCGGTACTCGCCCTTGGCCTGCTTGGAGCCGAGATGGTGTTGCCACGGTCTCAGCAGGTGCTTATCCCGCGTCTCGCGATTTGGGGACAAGTCATCGTCCTAGTTGTGACGCTGGCTCGCTCGGCATATTATACCGTCGAGGGACAGACCTTTTTCAGTGGCATGATCGCACAGACAGATGTGACGCAAATCATGAGAGTCTTCTTTTTGGTAAGTTCGATTCTCGTCTGCTACCTCGGCAAGATTTACTTATCGAAGCAAAAACTGCCGCGCACGGAGTTCTTCCACTTGGTGATTATTATTGCAGCAGCGATGATGCTGCTGGTGCAGAGCGCTAATTTTGTGATGTTGTTCGTGGCGCTCGAAGCGGTGACGATCGCTTTTTATGTATTGGTTGCTTATTGCCGTACTAGTTCGCTGTCGCTCGAAGCGGGCTTGAAATATTTGATCCTAGGTGCGCTGAGTTCATCTATTTTGTTATTCGGTATTGTGCTACTTTACGGAGTTGCGGGTAATCCGGAGTTGAGCTTCTCCAGTGCTGACTCACTCAATTTCGAAGCGTTACAAACTTTTATCACGATACATCAGGATAATCTATTGGTGCGCATCGGAGCCATTTTGGTCGTAGCCGGCATTTGTTTTAAGATTGGTGCTGTGCCGTTTCAAATCTGGGTGCCTGATGTCTATCAAGGTGCTCCCACTCCTGTCACTGCGTATCTTGCGATCGCGTCGAAGGCAGCTGGCTTTATTGTATTACTGCAGCTGTTGACCGGGCCGTTTATTGGCTTGGCTTCGTTCATGATCCCAGTGCTATCGCTTATCGCAGCAGCTACCATCCTGTTTGGTAATTTCGCAGCGGTGCGTCAGCGCAATCTCAAACGCCTGATGGGCCTTTCGGGAGTCGCACATGCCGGTTACCTCCTCGTTGGCGTGATCGCAGCGCTCAGCATTCCCGAAGCAAAGTATGCGGTGATTTTCTATCTAGTGACTTACCTGCTAGCCTCATTTGCAGTCTTTGCCGTGATGTCGCATATGGCTGGCTCTGATGATGCGAACCAGGAGCTTGAAGATTATGAGAACCTTGCGCGTAAGCGTCCGTTCCTCAGTGGTGTGCTCGCCGTTGGCTTAGGCTCATTAGCTGGTATTCCACCATTAGGTGGCTTTATTGGTAAGCTGTTCATCTTTATTGCAGCTTACAAAGCTGGTCTTTACGAATTACTGGCAATCTCCGTGCTCGGTGTAGTCATCTCGATTTACTACTACTTTGGGTGGGTGCGCACAGTGTATTTCTCCGATTCGAAGGATGGCGCAGCCGAAACTGCTGGATCGCTCCGCAGCTGCGATCGCGTCGTACTAGGTGCACTCGTTTTTGCGACGGTGTTGGTCGGAATCTTCCCCGGTGTGTTGCCGATCATCCGATAAGCGCCTTCGGCGAGAAAGACAGTGCTGCGCACGGAGTGACGCCTTCGGCTGTTGAAGGTAAGAAGTGCTAGTGAGTGACAGGAGGGAAACGCTCCGTCGTTTCCATGTATCGGATTGGACCGTATCGAACCATTGGTGGAAACGACGGAGCGTTTCCCTCCAACTATAATGCGAAGGTCGCGCAGGCGCATCCCTCGCAAAGATTGCGGGGTAAACCCGCTCGCTAGGAAGACGTAGGGGCTGGTTTTGTGCCATGCCCTTCGACTCAAAAAAGGCCGAGTTCATTACGAACTCGGCCTTTTGTTTTCAATTTAGTACTCAGAACTACGCCTTCAGCGCCTGATCGAGGTCGGCGAGCAAGTCGTCGATAGCTTCGATGCCGACGGAGAGCCGCACGAAGTCGGCGGTGACTCCTGTGGATTGTTGCTGCTCCTCGCTGAGTTGCGAATGCGTGGTGCTGGCGGGGTGAATGGCGAGCGACTTGGCATCGCCGATGTTAGCTAGGTGGCTGAAAAGCTCGAGGCTGTCGATGAACTTACGCCCTGCTTCGAGGCCACCTTTTAGGCCGAAGCCAACGAGCCCGCCGAAGCGGTCGTTGTCGAAATATTTCTTAGCGGCGGCGTAGTGCTCGCTGTTGCTTAGCCCTGGGTAATTGACCCAACTCACGGCTTCGTGGCTCTCTAGGAACTGGGCGACCTTGAGTGCATTGGAACAGTGGCGCTCCATGCGCAGGTCGAGCGTTTCGAGGCCCTGAATGTGCAGGAACGAGTTGAACGGGGAAGTGCAGTTGCCAGTGTCGCGTAGCCACTGTAGGCGCATTTTCATGATGTAAGCGATGTTGGCACCACCAGCTGGTTCGAACGCTTTGAACACATCCCAATGCACGAGACCGTGATAGCTTGGGTCGGGCTCGGTGAATTCGCTAAAGCGGCCGCTGCCCCAGTCGAAATTACCGCCGTCGATGACGATGCCGCCGATACTGGTGCCGTGTCCACCGATGTATTTGGTGAGGCTGTGGATGACGACATTCGCGCCGTGCTCAAGCGGACGACAAATCATCGGTGAGGCCACGGTATTGTCAATAATGAGCGGGATCTTAGCTGCGCGGGCGACGGCAGAGACCTCCTCGAATGGGAAAATATTGAGCTTCGGGTTGCCGACTGCGTCGCCATAGATGGCTTTGGTTTTTTCGTCGATCAATGGCTCAAAGCTGGAGGGATCTTCGGCGTCGGCGAAGCGCACTTCGATACCGAGCTTCGGCAAGGTGTATTTGAACAGTGTATACGTGCCACCGTAGAGTTGCGCCGACGAAACAATATTATCACCCGCACCAGCGATGTTGAGAATCGAGTTAGTAATGGCTGCCTGACCACTGGCGTGGGCGAGGCCCGCGACGCCACCTTCAAGTGCGGCGACACGTTTCTCAAGCACGTCGGTGGTGGGGTTCATGATACGAGTATAGATGTAGCCGAGCTCTTCGAGGCCGAAGAGTTTGGCGGCATGATCGGTATCCCGAAACATGTAACTGGTGGTTTGGTAGATAGGGACGGCGCGTGAGCCTGTCTCTGCGTCCGGCGTGTGGCCTGCGTGTAGAGTGAGGGTGCCGAGAGCGGGTGCTTTCTTATCTGTCATAGCTTGGGAGAAGTTGAGAGTTGAGAGTTGAGAGTTGAGTTGAGTTGAGAGTTTGAGTTTGAGTTGGGGGGTGC
>JBLHTV010000058.1:0-9948 GCA_047627755.1 Lentimonas sp.
GTATTTGGCCCAAAAGTGGCGTTCCGAGGCTGTTTGCTGTGCTTGCGCCGCCGCCTTCACCAAATAGCTGCTGGCGTGTGCCGTCAGCGTTTTCGAGGTAGCTCATGTTTTCGACTACGCCGAGATACGGCACGTTGACCTTTTCAAACATTCGCGCGCCGCGGCGAGCCACATTGGATGCCGCTGGCTGAGGCGTCGTCACGATCACTGCGCCGTCGAGCGGGATGGTTTGCACTAAAGAGAGCTGTGCATCGCCAGTGCCTGGTGGCAGATCGACGACGAGAATTTCTAATTCACCCCAATTCACGTTTTGCGCGAACTGTTGAATCGTCTTCATGATCATCGGGCCACGCCAGACGACTGGTGTGTCTTCGTCCACGAGGAAGCCCATAGACATGGTGCGGACGCCAAAGTTTTCTAGCGGCACGATCAGGTCGTTCTCGATCTCAGGGCGACCGGAGGCACCGAGCATCAGAGGGATGGATGGGCCGTAAATGTCGCAATCCATGATGCCGACGCCGGCTTTGCCGTCTGCTTGAAGCAGCTGTTGTAGTGCGCAGGCGAGATTGACAGTGACGGTGGACTTGCCCACGCCGCCCTTACCACTGGCAACTGCGATGGCGTATTTCACCTTCTGCATCGCTGCGCTGTTGGTCGGCGTGCCGCCGTTGGCCCCGCCGGTAGGGCTCGGCTGATTCTTTGGCTGGGAAATTTCCATGCGGACTTTGACGTCCTGTATGCCATCGAGCGCGCCCACTACCGATTTGATGTCGGCTGCAATTTGCTCGGGGATTTTCGTGTCAGCGGTCGTGATTTCGACGCTGATCAGGGCTTCGCCATCTTTTAGTTCGACGTCTCTGACGAGGCCGAAGGAGATGATGTCACGGCTAAACCCTGGGAATTTGACCGTTTTGAGAGCTGCTTTGATGCTTTCTGTATCCACTGTATGTTTTGGTTAAAGGAAATCGAACAGAGTGAAACTCTCTGGCTGCGACTCAACATGAATCGAAGAAATATTCGCGAAAGGGTGGGTTTTGTTGAGAATGCGTAGCCAGATCTCCGGGCCACCTTATTAAAAAAAGGCGTAGCTGGTGAGTTTTGCTGCGTGTCTGAATGATTAAATAAATATTTCCTGCAGTGGATTTGCGTTTGCGGTTCTTGTTAGCCTACGACTATTTATTACATATGCGCATGTTTCATTATCTTTTGTTTTTTATTGCTTCGTTTTCTTTGCTGACGACTGCTGTTTCGGCGCAGGTGATTGATATCGGCGGTGCTGTTCGCCAAGGAGAGAATCGTTTACGGGTCGTAGTCGACAGCACGGATGCGACTATTGCTAAATTAGCGCGTCGCGCGTTCGCTTTGCATGGCGGTTATACGCTGACGACTGCAGCGAAGGCGGGCTACACCTTTCAAATCGAGCGTGCTAGTGGCTCATCGGTGACGCTCACTATTGGCTCTGGTCAGCCTGCGCAGGAACAGTTGCGCCGCGTGGTGCCGGGGCGCGACTTGCAAGACGCCACCCTTCGCGCCTGCGATCTGGCGGTTGAGGCAACTTTGCATATTAAGGGATTCTTTGCGGGTAAGCTGGTTTTTATTGGTAAGCAGCGTGGAATATCCGAGGTCTATACGAGTGACTTGTTGTTTAATCGCGTGCGTCCGTTGACTGCGGATCGTGCGTTGGTGACTGGACCTAGTTGGTCGCCAGATGGCACCAAGCTGCTTTACACGACTTATTACAAAACAGGTTTTCCCGATATTTATATGATCGATCTGCAGAGTGGTCGTAAGATCCCAGTGGCGACATATAAGGGCACGAATTCTGGCGGCGAGTACAGCCCGAATGGGCGGAGTATTGCGATGTCGCTAACGAGTGGCGGTAACGCAGAGATTTATGTGGCTGAATCGATCGACAAGAAGCCGCGCCGGTTGACGACCAATAAAAGCTTAGAAACGTCGCCGACATGGTCTCCGGATGGTCGCCGTTTGGCCTTTACTTCGGATGCACGTGGCAAGCCTCAGATTTATGAGATGGCTGCCAATGGTGGACCGATGCGCCGTATCCCGACCAATATCAGCAGCTATTGCTCCGAGCCGGCTTGGAACCCGATTAAAGAGAACTTGATCGCCTTTACTGCAGCGGTGAGCGGTGGTTTTCAAATCGCGTTGTATGATTTTAAGACTCGTTCGAGCCAGATTCTGACCGCTGTGTCACAGTCTGCGGTTGAGCCAACATGGATGAATGATGGTCGTCATTTAGTGTTCACACAGCGTCAAAACGGGCGCCTGCGCCTGATGTTGCTGGATACTGAAACCAAAAAAGTTAGTTCGCTGCATGTGCCAGATTTTGGTGATGCCTCCTCAGCTAGTTTCGCGTATTAATTTTTAATACCAAAAAGTTGTCACAATCGGTCGTTGAAGGTCTCTGACTCAGTGGCGTCTGCGCTTGCGCAGGCCAATTTGAGCGGCTTGTTTATCTTCAGGTCGGCGCAAGTGACGATGCCACGTGAGAACTTTCGCAATGACACCAAGTTGCTTATGTTGTAGAACAGCGACGTTGCTTTTCGGTTAAAACCCGTCCTATCTTGTCGGCATGAATTGGAAAAAAGTCCGCGAGTTTGAAGAGATAATTTATGAGAAGTGCGATGGTGTTGCGAAGGTGACAATTAACCGCCCGCATCGTCGCAACGCATTTACGCCCGATACGGTATCTGAAATGATCGAGGCCTTCACAGATGCGCGTGAAGATACCTCAGTCGGTGTCGTTCTACTGACTGGATTTAATCCACAGACAGACGGCAAGTTCGCATTTTGTGCAGGCGGTGATCAAAAGATTCGTGGCCATAAAGCGGGCGGCTATATTGGCAAAGATGGTGTGCCGCGCCTGAACGTGCTCGATTTGCAGAAGTTGATCCGTTCGATGCCGAAGGTCGTGATCGCTCTGGTGGCTGGCTTTGCGGTAGGCGGTGGGCATGTCCTGCACGTGGTGTGTGATCTGACGATTGCGGCAGACAATGCGGTGTTTGGTCAGACTGGACCGAGGGTGGGTAGCTTTGACGGGGGTTTCGGTGCTAGCTATTTGGCGCGTATCGTCGGCCATAAAAAGGCGCGCGAGATTTGGTATTTGTGCCGTCAATATAATGCGCAGGAAGCGATGGATATGGGCTTGGTCAATAAGGTAGTGCCTTATGAGCAACTCGAAGCCGAAGGGTTTGAATGGGCGCAGCAAGTAATGAATCATAGCCCACTGTCGATTCGTTGCCTCAAGTCGGCGTTCAATGCCGACGTCGATGGTCAGCAGGGCCTGCAGGAACTCGCGGGCAATGCGACGATGCTTTATTATCTTACCGAAGAGGGCGAGGAAGGCCGCAAGGCTTGGAACGAGAAGCGAGAGCCCAATTTCAGGAAATATCCTTGGCTGCCGTAGCGGGAGAGTAGAAGCGACACTCTTGTCGCTTTTGCTGTCTAGTATTCTACTCCTGCATAAAGCCAGCCGCTACGAAGAGTTGTAGCGAGCAGGTTACTCCCGCGATAATCAAATACGTTTCAAAGTAAGCGACAAGAGTGTCGCTTCGACTACAACAGCACATCCACTGCGCTCGATACGCGGCAGGCTTTAGCGCGAGCGGCATCGATCGTCTCCGCACGGGCGAGGGCCACGCCCATGCGACGCTTGCCATTGACCTCTGGCTTGCCGAACAGGCGTAGCTGTGTCTCAGGTTCGCTCAGTGCTTGTCGGAGATTGCCGAAGCTGACTTGCGCTGACTTGCCTTCGACTAAGATCACCGAAGAGGCGCAGGGGCCAAATTGGCGAATGCTGGGGATCGGCAATCCCAGAATGGCGCGGGCATGAAGTGCAAACTGCGTTAAGTCCTGCGAGATCATGGTGACCATCCCCGTATCGTGCGGACGTGGGGAAACTTCGCTAAAGATAACGGTGTCGTTCTTAACGAAGAGCTCGACACCGAACAGTCCATAGCCGCCGAGGTTGTCAGTCACCGCGGCGGCCATTTGCTGGGCGCTATTGAGTGCGAGGTCGCTCATGGCCTGCGGTTGCCAGGATTCGCGGTAGTCGCCATCGACTTGAATGTGGCCGATCGGCGCACAAAAGCTGGTGCCATCGACGTGGCGGACCGTGAGGAGAGTAATCTCGTAGTCGAAGTCGACGAACCCTTCGACGATGACCTTGCCCTTGCCAGCGCGGCCGCCTTCTTGGGCGTAATTCCACGACACCTCGATGTCGGCCTCAGTTTTTACCACGCTCTGGCCTTTACCGGACGAGCTCATGATGGGCTTGATCACGCAGGGCATACCAATTGCGTGAATCGCAGCGGTGAAGTCTTCCAACGTGTCGGCGAATTGATATGGCGAGGTGAGTAGGCCCAGCTCTTCGGCTGCAAGGCGGCGAATGCCTTCGCGGTTCATCGTGAGTTGGGTGGCGCGGGCGGTGGGAATGATGGTGGCGAGGCCGTCCTGTTCAATCGCGGCGAGTGTATCAGTGGCGATGGCTTCGACTTCGGGCACCACGAGGTCGGGCTTCTCCGCTTCGATCACGGCGCGGAGGGCGTCACCATCTAGCATGTTGACGATATGTGAGCGGTCCGCCACTTGCATGGCTGGCGCGTTGGCATACGCATCGACGGCAATGACTTCCACGCCGTAGCGTTGTAATTCGAGGGCGACTTCTTTACCCAGTTCGCCTGAGCCGCATAGCAGCACTTTTTTTGCTGTAGATGTAAAAGGAGTTCCGATGGTAGACATGCCGTGAGTCAATGGCAGGTGAGGTCCGGCTTCAACTCAAACTTGCAAATTCCTACAGTCCGCTTCATTTTATAAAATTTCTTGTATAGTGCTGCTTTTTGATCGTCACTTCAAAGCGTTATTCTTGCTGGCTACAGTTGGAGACTCTGTTAATTTAAAATACTGTTATTATGACTACTGGACTGATTTTTTTGGGTGTGTGTGTGCTGCTTGTCGTCTTCATGGCGCTGTGGGTGATGGGAATCTACAATGGTCTGGTGGCCTTGCGGAATCGTTTTAAAAATGCGTTCGCGCAAATCGATGTGCAACTGAAACGCCGCTACGACTTGATTCCGAATCTGGTCGAGACTGCAAAGGGCTATCTCTCGCATGAACGTGAGACGCTCGAAGCGGTGATTTCCGCGCGTAATGGTGCGGCCTCTGCCGGACAAGCCGCCGCTGCTGATCCGAGCGATCCGAATGCGATTAAACAATTGATGGGCGCGGAGACTGCGCTGACGGGTGCTATGGGGAAGTTTTTTGCCTTGTCCGAAGCGTATCCGGATCTGAAGGCGAATCAGAACATGATGCAACTGACTGAGGAACTCACTTCGACGGAGAACAAAATCTCGTTTGCACGTCAGGCTTACAACGACTCAGTGATGACGTATAATACCAAGCGTGAAGTCTTTCCCGCTGTTCTGTTTTCCGGTGCTTTTGGATTTCGTGAGGCGCAGTTGTTTGAAATTACCGATAACAGCGAGCGCGATGTAGTGAAGGTCAGTTTCTAGTCGATTCCATAACGCCACAACATGGATTTTTTCGAAGCTCAAGAGCTGGCTCGTAAGCGCACACGCCTGATGGTGGTGCTATTCGGGATGGCCGTTCTCAGTATTGCCGCCGCATTATATGGCGTGGTGGTGTATTTAACGGGGTCGGGTTTGCTGAATGCCAAGGACGCTGTGCCGACGCCGATCGTGCCGTGGCAGCCAGATCTATTCTTCGGCACGCTGGCCGGGGTGGTGCTGTTGGTGACCTGTTGCTCGCTGTTTAAGATCGCCCAGTTGCGTTCCGGTGGTGGCTATGTCGCTCGTTCAATGGGCGGGCGCGAAGTCGAACAAACGACGAAGGACGCTGACGAGCGGATGTTAATGAACATCGTCGAAGAAATGTCGATCGCATCGGGCGTGCCGATGCCAGAAGTCTATATCTTACCAGAAGAGGGGATCAATGCCTTCGCTGCCGGATTCACGTCAGCAGACGCAGTCGTCGCGTTAACGGATGGCTGTATTCGCACCTTGAATCGCGATGAGTTGCAAGGCGTAGTCGCGCACGAATTTAGTCATATTCTCAATGGCGACATGCGGATGAATATTCGCCTGATGGGTGTGCTGTTTGGAATTCTCGCCATTGCGGTGGTCGGGCAACTCGCATTCCGTAGCACTGCCCAGGCAAGCATTTTGGGCGGTCGCCGTCGTAGTAAAGAGGGTGGCGGTGCGATGATCGCTATTATGGTTGTCGGCATCGCGGTAATGGCGATCGGCTATATCGGTGTCTTTTTCGGACGCATGATTCAGAGCGCGATCTCGCGCCAGCGTGAGTTTCTTGCCGACGCGGCCGCAGTGCAATTTACTCGTAATCCCGAGGGGATCGCCGGTGCGTTGAAGAAGATCGGTGGCGCTGCGCTGCATGGCACGGTGAGCAACGCACACTCGCAAGAAGCCGCGCACTTTTTCTTCGCCAGTGCGCTCAAGTCGAAGAGTGTGAGCGTCTTTGCGACGCACCCACCGCTGGATCAACGTATTGCTGCGATTGATCCCAACTGGGATGGTGAATTCGTCCGTGGCGCGCGCAAGGCATCGGCTCGCCAAAGCGGCAAGCAGCAGTCGAAGACCAAACGCGCCGCAGCCACTCCGCATGATTTTATCAATACCATCGGGCAAGTCGGTGCAGCGGCTATTCTTAGTGCACAGGAAATTCATGGGCAGATCGGCAACGATCTCGATCGCTTGCACCAGAGTAACGACTCTGCTCGTGCGGTTTTGATAGGGCTGCAGATCTCTGCGAGTGACGCAGCGGATGATGCCACACAATTAAAAATGGTAGAAGGTCGGATCGATGGCGCTGTTTATCGCGAAGTCGAGACATGGCTGCCCCGTCTGCGCGCGCTCAACTTGAACCAACGGTTTGCTTTATTTGATGCCGCTTTGCCAATGGCGGCGGGACGTGATCTCGATGCATTGGCTCAGATGAAGCAATTGATCCGCGATCTCGCGCATAGCGATGGTGAGATTGAACTACAAGAACTCGCGTTGCTCCGTGCCGTTGCTGGTTATCTTGAAGGCCGCACCAATCCTTCGCGCAAGGTCACGCCGCTCACACCTGTAAAGATGCAAATGCCACTGTGCGTGATGCTCTCTGCGATCACTTATACTGCAGCCGTTGAACGTTCCGATCGTGAGGCAGCATTCAAGGCCGGTGCCAAGCAGTGTAATCGCTATCTGTTAAAAGAGCCGATCCTGCTGCCGCAAGAGACGATTACTTTTGATACGTTAGAGGCCGCTCTGGATCTTTTCACGCATTTGCCCTTGCCGCAAAAGAAAGTGATTTTTGAAGGCGCACTCGCCGTGGTGTTAGCCGATGGCAAAGTCGCTCAATCAGAGTTGAGCTTGATCCGCTTGATCGCCACTAGCCTCGGGTTGCCCATGCCACCGCTGATCAGCGAAGAGGCGGCATAGCGGCGTTTTTTAATAATATGAATAAGGGAATAGAAATAGGGGCAGGAATAGAAATAGGAAATAGGAATAGAAATAGGAAATAGGAATAGGAACGGTGTCCAACTCTAGCTGATCAAAACATGGCATAGACTTGAGGAATAGAAATAGGGACAGGCTCATATAAACTTCCGGCTTGCTTGTGCTTGAGTTACGAATAAATAAAAAAAATAACAATATTAAAGAATCTCATGTCCACTAAACTCAGGGCACATCAAAGTATCGTTCCCTGAGAGGAGCTTGACCACAAGCGGCTCCACTCCGGAGGTGAGATTCTATTACAAAAAATAACTAAGTTACGATGAAATCACTCAGGCAACAATTCCTTATCCTCATATCCGGCCTGACGGTCACGCTGTGCGTGGCGCAAGCCAAGCCGAATATCGTTTTCATTATGGCGGACGACATGGGCTATGAGTGTCTTGGCATCAACGGTGCGGACGATTACGCTACGCCGAATTTGGACACACTGGCGGCGGCGGGGATGCGTTTCACAAACGCGTACGCAAGTCCTCTGTGTACGCCTACACGTGTCAAAGTTATGACAGGGCAGTATAACGTCCGAAATTACGAAAAATTCGGTGTGCTTCCTCGAGGTGAAACCACTTTTGCTCACATTCTCAAAAACAGTGGTTACCGCACGGCGATCGTGGGCAAGTGGCAGTTGGGCTCGGAGGCAGACAGTGCACAGCATTTCGGCTTTGAGGAGTCCTTCCTGTGGCAACAGTCTGGGCGGCGAACAAAGCGAGGCACAACTTTCGACAGTCGACACAGTAACCCAATTTTCGACATCAACGGTGTCACGGTTGAATACAACAATGGAGAGTTCGGGCCGGATCTCTGTGTGGATTTCATTAACGATTTTATCGAGACTAATCAAGACGAACCCTTTTTGGTATATTTTCCAATGTTGCTTCCTCACTGCCCATTTGTGCCAGTGCCCGGCATTGAAGAATGGGATCCTACATCACCGGGCAGTTCGACCTACGTTGGAGATCCAGCCTACTTCGGCGATATGGTGAGCTACATCGATATACTGGTGAAGCGTATCGTGGACAAGCTGGAGTCACTGGATTTGATGGACAACACGATCCTCATTTTTACTGGGGATAATGGAACCGACAGTCCAGTCGTTACTTCTTACAATGGCGAGAATATCCGCGGAGGCAAGGGCAAGATGGATGATTCGGGGACCTTGGTCCCATTGATTGTATACGGACCTAGTACGGTCGCCGCAGGCGTTGTGACCGACGAAATAGTGGACTTCGCTGACTTCTTGCCCACGTTTTGTAATATTGCCGAAACCCTGCTTCCAGAGGATCACCCAAGAGATGGAGTCAGCCTTTGGGGCACTTTTCAAGGTCTTCCCGGGCGTGATAAACCCTACGCTTATATTTGGTACAGTCCGCACGGTGAAACGGAAAAGGCGATGGTCTACGCGAGAAATAAAACCCGTATGTTGCGCCGCCGAGGCTCCGAAGCTGAGCTTGAATACTTCGACTCCGCAAGGCCTTTCACGCTGACGAGCATTGACATTAGTAACTTGGATAGTGAAGAGACTGCAAGGTTTGAGGGTCTGCTTGAAGTCATCACTAAACATGACAAGATTAGGTAGTCCTGGGACGGTATTCATGTTTGCGCAGGAATTCTACTGATTCTACCGTCCAGCTTTAGTTCATGCTAGTGCATACGAGTTTGCAAAACACTCGAAGCCCGCCGGGTATTAAAAGTCGCTAAACCCGCGAATAAAAGGGCCTTGACGGCCTTAAAAGCTTGACTGTAGGGGCCCGCCCAAAAAATGGGTCTATGCTAAACAATACTGATTCCAGCCGCCGGACTTTAAAAGGGATAGGCTAAATAAAATAGATTACAGCGAGGGGACTTTAAGAACGGTGTTCAGTTTTTCCGTATAATTATTGGCGTAAGTGTGAGTGAATTGGGGATAATTCAATGGCTCACAGGGTTGCAATATCGAGGCATTAAGCAGGCATAAAAATTCGCTTTAAACGTCATAAAATGGCCCGCAAGGGACTTTTAAAAAAAGGGACAGGCTAAATAAAATAGACATAAAGTGAATTGTATGATTGGTTTATTGTTATGAGGCAGCGGCGGATGAAAATAGGGGGTAGAGATGCTGTGTATCATTGCATGACGCGGACGGTGAATGGGGAACTTCTCTTTAAGGATCGAGAGAAGGAAGTCCTGCGTAAGATGATACGGCAGGTTGCGGATTTCTGCGGTGTGGATGTGCTGACTTACTGCATAATGTCGAACCACTTCCATATATTACTGCGAGTGCCTGATGGGGCCGCCGTGCCGGATCGTGAATTGATGAGGCGTTACAAGGTGCTGTATCCTAAGCCTACGAAGTATCAAGAGGCTTCAGTGGAGATCATGGAGGCTCAGCTTGAAGCCGGCGGTGAGGAGGCTGAGG
>JBLHTV010000059.1:0-9778 GCA_047627755.1 Lentimonas sp.
TTAAGCAGTTGGAATTCTCCGGCAGCCGATACATAGAAAAACAACTGCTGCACCGCACCGTCTTCATACAATGGGATCACCGCCGATACCACATCGTCACCTCGCAGGGCATTAAACTGATCCACCATTTCGAGCATATCATCCTTCACTCGTAGCGCACGAGCGTAGCCAGATCGACCCACGACAAGCTCATTACTCCCATCACCGTCGACATCAAACACACTGACCTGCGCAGGCTGTATGTCTTTCAACAAGCTCTCTCTAATTGTCGACGCCTGTGCCACTTCCTTAAGCACTACGCCATCCACCTCTTCTGCAAATAATAACACGGGGGCCTCACGCGGCACAAAGATCATCAGCCCACTGCGATTGTCATCAAACACCGCCAGTTCACGAATCTCGAACGGCTTACGTTTCACTCCAGACAGCACAGTGCGGGAAAGTACGACCCAGCTTGAATCCGTATTGTCACGACTCTCAGGTCGAGCCAGCGTTAATGCCATCTCACCCTTCAGTTCACTGACCAATGCCAACTCATCAAAGCCATCACCATCCAGATCCACCGCCTCACAGACCAATGGTTCTCCTTCTCCAATCAAAAGTTGCCGCGGGAATGAGAGTCGACCACCCCGATCCATCTGGCTCAGCCCGATCGTCTTCTCACCAGCACTCACGACCACCACAGCAGCTCGATCGTTTTCAAAAAAGCGCCCACTGGCGATCGAGGATATTTCCGAAAACGACGGAAAAGTTTGGGGCGAATCGAAATATCCCGAATTTTTCAAGAACAGCACCAACTCGGCACCAGCAGGATTTGCGACCAGTAAGTCCTCTTGCCCGTCGCCATTCAAATCACCGAGCGCATAGCTCGCCGCCATACGCCCCTTTTTGAAGATCGGATAAATCTCCGGTTGCGCAGCGGAAAAACCGCTGACCTCCTGTACTGCCTCCGCCTTTGTCAGGCGGAAGAACTCCACACCACCACTGCGCGAATCAACCGAGCAAAAAGACAGCCCCGCACCCTCAGCTTGAGGCATCGCACGCACTCCACGTACAGGCCGTTCAAAAACAAAACGCCGCTCAGGTCCAAAACCACCATCACTCAACTGCTCTCGTAGTGCGAGCGACTGATCGCCATTCGCTGAAATATAGAGCACATCCTTGCGCCCATCGTCCGTCACATCTTCCAGCAATAAATTAAACGGATTCTCCCCCGTCACATAATACACCGCCGCCTCACCGAGATGACCATGTGAATCCTGACGAAAAACTCGTAGCGCATCCGCAGACACGACGACCAACTCCGCAGTCCCATCGCCATCCACATCTGCAATCCGAACGGTGCCCGTCCATCCCAGCGCCGCGAAATCATCAAACACATGCGTGTCCGGCCATTGCCCCGCTTCATTTTGATAACGAACTGTCAGCGCCACCTCACGGGCAGTATAGGCCAGATCATCGCGCCCATCGCCATTCAAATCCCCCACTGACAAGTCAAATACCGGAAAGCCAATCGTTATCGATTCACTCTCGAAACGAGCATCCTCAAGCGGCGGCTCCCAACGATTACGATTCAAGCGTGTCTTACCACTCGTGTTCGGCGCATCGTCTGCCAACTGATACAAGATCTCGATCTGTGCGCTATCATTGTTGATCACGACTAAATCGCTCAACCCATCCTGGTTCACATCACTTACATTGAGCGCACGCGTGCCCCAATCCAACTTCAGCACCTCTGGTCCTGAAAACGAAAACGGCGCTACCTCTGCACATGCAAGCGCACACGTTATCAACCCGCCACTTAAATAAAAAGCTCTGCGCCTCACACCTCGAAAACGTCCCCATCGATTCAATCTAGTACTCATTATTCACCCTCACTTTTGATAATTAACGTGCGCCCAAAAAAACCATCCGGCGCTTCATTCAACTCAGAAACCATACGATAGGCACTATCCAGACGAGACGGGATTTTTGCCTTGCTCATATCCTTCGTCAAACCACTCAACTTAGCCACTTGCAGCAGAGATTCAAACAATGACTCAACCATCAGTTCCGTATTTACAAAAGAACGTGTCACCGCATTCGGGCGTTCAATACGCTCAAATAATTGCTCGGTCTCGGGACTCTGCCACAACCCCTGCCCCCCTTCACTCATGCGAGTCAGCACTTCATGTAGTAAGCCCACTTCACCGACATTTACGATCACGCTCGAACGCAAGAGCACATAGCTAACTGTATTGCCACTATTCATGTCTGGCTCGCTCGAATCCCTGATTGTATAAATGGTCTGCCCTTTATAAATCTGCTCTTCAACCATCGCGCGTAGGCTAGGAACCAGGTCCTTAAAGGCTTCGATGGCTCGTGCCAGTGCTTGCACGTCTTTCACCTCAATCACGAAAATTTGCTGCGGCTTTGCGATCTCAGAGTTATTCAGATTCGCCTCAGGTAAGACCGACAGGCTAACAATCTGAGACCCGAAGTTGTCCAATAGCGCTGCACGCAAATCGACACCCGTCTTCGCCTTCGCTATCTGCAGCTGCATATCAATCAACGGCGGCAATGTCGGACTCGCCGAAGTCAGAAATCTTTCTAAATTTGCAAGCATCGCACTGCCGTCAAGGGTCGAAATCGAACTACTCAAGGCCCCCTCCGTCACATAGTCGGCCTCCGGAAGTGCAGTGTTTGCGTAGCTCATCAGGCTTAAGAATCCCAACTTCTCACGATAGATTAATCCATAATGCGACAGCAGCCCGGAATCAATCAGATCAAAATCAGCATACAACGCCTGCAATGATTCCAGCGACAACGCACGATCCAAACTCTGTGCAGTCACCCCAAATATCGCCAAATTTTTCACCGCAGGATGCTCAATCAATGCGCCATTCAAAGTCGGCATCAATTTCTCTAAATTCAAATACACCTGAACATCACCACGCCCGCCTTCTTCTCGCGAACGTTGATACACTGCAGAGTCTGCGATCGGCGCATTGGCTCCTTCCTTGATAGACTCAACTGCCGCACGTAAACGACTCTCGGGAGCTGCCAGAACCACGATGCCATCCACCAGTGCGTAGCCATCTTCAATATAAGTAGTTACCCCATTAAAGGTCTCATCGAAATAGAGCGTTTCACCCATAAACGATTCCTCGATCATCACATGCTCAACTAGCGGATTAATCGCCTGTTGCGCGGCCATATTACGCTCAAATTGAATTTGCATCAATCTATCGAGTCGTGCGGCATCTCCGGAAAACTCCGCCATCAACACCATTTCCTCACGCCCTGCCTGCCCCAGCGCTTGGCCTGATAGATTATAAAAAGCCACACTTGCCTGTCCCGGAAACAGCTCAAACAACTCATCGTAGCTCAGCCCAAACACGTCCTCCATCACTTCGGTAAAACCAGAGGGTTCATCAGCATTGCCGTCAACTTCAAGCGTATCGCTGCCCTTCATCGCATTGAAAAATGCGAGTAGCTCTTCGTCTTCGAATAAGGCTGCGATCGGATGCATCGCCCACTGCGCCCGAGTTTCTGAAAGACTGCGCACTGTGCAGAAAAACTCTGCATCCTCGCCGATGATCTCCTGAAAAGGCACCGCAGACACTGCAGCGCCCGAGAGGCACACACACATACAAGATAACAATAATTTATTCATATTTAAAATCTCGATTTACTTCTCGCTGTCACCAATTTTAGGCGGACTCAAATATCGAAAGCCTGTATTCGGATTACGTGGATCAAATGCATACGCATCTCGGTTATCTAAAAAGGACTTCACCACACCTGAAGAAATTGAAAAGCCCAAGCCCTCAGCTCCAACGGCGGCAATCTTCATATTATTAACGCCCACCACTTCACCACTCAGGTTGAACAACGGCCCTCCAGAATTACCCGGATTGATCTGAGTCGTCGTCTGTAAATAAAGACGCCCGCCGATCACACGATTCGCAACGCTAATAATTCCCTCCGAAACGGTCCGATCTAAACCTAAAGGACTACCGATCGCGAACACCGTCTGCCCCTCACGTACTCGGCCAGCACCAGCAGCTAAGGTGACGCTGCGAAACACCTCTTCCGCCTCTGGTTCAATCTTTAATAATGCCAAATCTAACTCTGCACTCGTCGCCACGATCCGCACATTATCATACGTCACCTTCGAAAGCTCGCGTTCACCTTCCTTAAAAATTGTCACCGAGATACGATGTTCGCCCGCGATCACATGGTCATTCGTCACCACATAACCATCCCCGTGGATCACAAACCCAGAGCCTAGGCCGGTCGGAGTTTGCACCAGTGCCACTGCCTCGCCCAACTGCTCCACCCACTTCAGAATCGACTGATCGCGACGATCCGCCGCGACACGATAGAGCGTGTCCTCAACCACCGCCGCTGCGACCTCGCCAGTGACTGAATCCACTTCGCCCAGACTTGCGACCGCATCCTTCGGCACTGCAACTACATTAAAGCCCAAATCCACATAGTACACCTCTGGGCGCTCCAATACGATAGCGCCGCGAATACCACTACCATCCTTCAACTCAATTGAATGAATTCCGTATAACGAAGTTAAAGTAAGGTAAAAAAAAGACAATAAGCCAACTTTTTGCATTTCGATAGTCAAACCAATCAGCCAAGCAGTGACCACAAAATAAGCACAAAAGAAAACGATATAAGCTAAATTCCGGTTCACCACTGATTAATGGGAAAGCCTCGATTGAAAGGACTGACTGCGATAGGAGTGTGGGCGACTCGCCCACATTCATCCTATGTGGCAGCAAAAGTGGGCGTCTCGCCCACATTCATCCTGTCTGGCTACAATGGAGGGCGAGTCGCCCTCCCTCCTTTACCACTATTCGACGATAAACCTAAATGCCTGCCGCGATATGCCGCTACGGCACAAACTCAATCCCAGCTCGGCATATCAATTCGAATGCACTCACGCCCGCGGTAATAATGCAGATCCTTAAAGCCTTTCTCACGAAGCATCGGTTGAATCGGATCGAAAAACTGACCTACCGAATTCGGCTGATGCGAATCAGATCCAATCGTCAGCTTCACGCCCATCTCACTGGCCCAATCAAGAATCAAGGGATCGGGGTGCACCTCAAAATCGCCCTTAGTCAGACCGCTGGTGTTCACCTCCATACAGATATCTTCATCCACCACTGACTGCAGGAAATCACGGATCACTTCTTCGTGCTCTGCGGGCTTGAACTCGCCCACCACTCCGTAGGTACGGATCACATCGGGGTGCGACATACTATCATAGCGGCCCGACTGCACACCATCCTTAAGGTGGCGAAAGTAACTATCAATTCGCATCGCATCGTCATTGATCTTGTTTTTTTTCAACCACATTAAATAGCTCTGGCAATGCGCGTGCAGCGACCCGAGCACAAAATCCCACTCATACTCGGCGAGAATTTCATCCATCGGCTCCATGTGCGCCTCGTCTGGATACACCTCAGCCTCAATTCCACAGAGCACTTCAACCCCCATCGGTTTGGCCTTTTTCGCAGTCTCATGGACGAGATAACGATAGTGGTCCAACTGATCACGCTGCATACGGATGCCTTCTTGTCCAAATGCAGCCCACTCCATCGGGATGTGGCAGGTGATTGTCATCACATTAATGCCCCGCCCGGCCGCGGCCATCGCATACTCTATCGGCGCACCGATTGCGTGGCCACAAAGGGTGGTGTGCATATGTGAGTCAACACGCATAATGGAGCCAGCAGCTGATCGCCTACGGAGCCAAACGAGCGGACGCCCATTGATCGGCATCATCGCGTCGATACATGAAACGATCATGCAACCGCCCGCCGCCGCCTTGCCAAAATTCAAAGGTCTCAGGCACAATGCGGTAACCACCCCAGTGATCTGGCAGCGGCACTTCGCCATCGGCAAACTTACGCTTCATCTGGTCGAGATTGGCTTCCAAAATTTGCCGCGATGCGATCACTTGGCTCTGCGGCGAACTCCATGCTCCGAGTCGACTCGCGAACGGGCGGGAGACAAAATATTTCAAGGCCTCGACTTTCGAAACACGCTCGACGCGGCCTGTGATGTTGACCTGGCGCTGCAGCGGCAGCCAAAGGAAATTCACTGATACCTGCGGGTTCGATTCCAACTCGATCGCCTTACGACTCTCGTAGTTAGTGTAAAATACTAATCCCTTGTTCGAAAACCCCTTCAATAACACCACACGCGTGGAGGGTTGCCCATTCGCAGCCACAGTGGCCAAACACATCGCATTAGGCTCATTGAGCTCACACTCCTCGGCCTGCCTAAACCATTGCTCAAACTGAGCAAACGGGTCCGCCACTAAGTTCGCCGCACGCAGCGCATCCTTGGTGTAGTCTTCGCGAAGGTCTGATATGTGATTCATGGTGAAAAAAGTGGGAAGGTGGGAAGGTGAAAAGTGCGAAGATAACTAAATACATTCTTACTTTAATACCTTCACACTTTCAAACACTTTCAAGCACTTTAAAGTTCTGCCAAATAGCGCTCGGCCTCGATTGCGGCTTGGCACCCCATACCTGCAGCGGTGATCGCTTGACGATACACATGGTCGACGCAGTCGCCTGCGGCAAAGAAACCGTCATGCAAAGTCTTCACTTGGCTGCCATGATTAGGGATGATGTAGCCATCTCCATCTCGCTCCAACACGCCTTCGACAAAGTCAGTATTCGGGATGTGGCCGATGGCGACAAAGACGCCCTTGCAAGGGATCTCACGCTCTTCGCCAGACTTGGCATCTTTCACGCGAATCGCTCGTGTGAAGCCCTTTTCGTCGGCGAGAATTTCTTGCGGCAAAGAGTTCCACGCCATCTCGATCTTCGGGTGCGAAGTCGCACGGTCGGCCATGATTTGCGAAGCACGAAGCTGATCTCGGCGATGGATCAAAGTCACCTTCGTGCAAAAACGAGTCAAGAACAGCGCTTCCTCAGCAGCAGAATCGCCGCCGCCGACCACCACGACTTCCATGTCGCGGTAGAACGCACCATCGCAAGTTGCACAAGTGGTGACACCCTTGCCGCCAAACATTTCCTGCTCGCCGGGAACACCGATAAAGCGTGGGCGCGCACCAGTCGCGACGATCACGGTCTTGGCTTCGTAGATTTTATCTCCGGCGTACAGCTTCTTTACCGCGCCATCCAACTCGATCTTATCGACCTTAGCATGCTCATAGCGCGCACCAAATCTCGCCGCCTGCTTGCGCAAGTTGTCCATCATGGTGTAACCATCGATTCCTTCAGGAAAACCAGGGAAATTCTCAACCTCCGAAGTCGTTGTGAGTTGCCCACCTGGTTGCGTGCCTTCGAGCACCAGCGGGTTCAATTGAGCACGGCCAGTGTAAATGGCTGCAGTGAGTCCGGCGCAACCGGTTCCTAAAATGATGACGTCTTCCATAGTGATTTAACTAAAAGTGGATTTTGAATTTCCTAAAGTGATGCAACGATGGAGCCGCCCGCTCTATTCTCAAGAACTTTCGAATCAGAAACATTCATCCGGCTGTTTAAATGCAGAATTAACAAAAGTGGCGGCGATGCTTGCAACGGCCTGCTCCTGCTCAGCCAGAAGATCAACAGGCTCGCGCAAGCGCGAACGCCACGCAAAGAACTGACTAAGTTCAACCCGAGCCCACTTTCAGCCTTTCAGTCTGATCATTTTTCGGTATTTTCGCAGTCATGCAATTGATCGACAGCCACTGCCACTTACTCAGCTTCAAAGATAAAGGCGAACTCAACCCCGTGCTGGAGCGTGCCGCCGCAGCTGGCGTACAACGCTTTATCACCGTCGGCACTTCACCGAAAGACTGGGTGCCCTACCGCGAAATGCATGCGGCCTACGCCGGACGAATCGACTACACCGTTGGTCTACACCCCTGCCATGTCGATGCCGAGTGGTACCACGATGTCAGCCAAATTTCCACCTTCTTCATGCCGCCGCACAGCCCCGTCGCCCTAGGAGAGATCGGTCTCGATTATTTTCACCTGCCGAAAGATCCGATCCAAGCAGGCGAGACCATGATCCATCAAGAAGAAGCCTTTCGCCAGCAGCTCATGCTCGCCAACGAGTTCGACTGCCCCGTGATCATCCACAGCCGCGATGCCTTCGACGACAGCCTGCGGATGATTGACGAGTCTGGCATCGATTGGTCGCGGATCGTATTCCACTGCTTCACTTACGGCCCCAATGAAATCGCACAAGTCAACCAACGCGGTGGACGCGCCTCCTTCACCGGAGTGGTCACTTATAAAAATGCCCCCGACATCCGCGAAGCCCTGCGCACGCAAGGCATCGAGCGGTTGATGCTGGAGACCGATTGCCCCTACCTCACCCCCGAGCCGCATCGTGGCAAATCGAACGAGCCCGCCTATCTCGCCGACATCGCTAAGCGCTGCGCCGAAGCCCTCGCGATCACTCCCGAAGAGTTGGCTGCACGCACCACCATCAACACCCAGGCCTTTTTCAACCTAAGCTAGCTTTCTGTATGCGCTGGATCTTTCGAAGTTTACTCACGCTCGCGTTTGTTGGCTTAGCCACGCTTGCCGTGCTGCCTCACACTGACACGATTCGCAATGAGTGGCACTATCTGCGCGAGACATGGGAGATCGTCCGCGGCCGTGCACCGAGCCAGTCAGCCCAAGCGATTGAACAGAACGAAACGCCCCGCACGTCCGACCGTGGCCGCACCGTGCTCAAGCCAGCGCTAGCAAACACAGCGTTTATCGCGAAGTCGGCAGCCGATAACGACCCCTTTCTCGCCGAAGCGCGGCGCCGCGCCAAAGACGACCCCGAGTCGGCGATGGCTTGGCTACAAGTGCAATCACTCAGCCAAGACAGCGTGCGTGGGATGCTTGAAATCGTTGCCGTCTGGGCCGCGGAAGATTCCGAAAGCGCCCTTCTTTGGCTAGAATCGAACGCCCAAGGCCTCGCCCGCCACACCACGATCCAAAGCGGCATGGAACTCTGGGCCCAACAGGACCCGACCGCCGCCGCGACATGGATCGACGGCATGGCCAACGACGGTAGTAAAATCACCGCCGCTAAAGCACTCGCAGCCAACTGGGCCAGCCAAAATCCCGATGAAGCCTCACAATGGGTCGAACAGCTCCCTGCAGGCAGCCTGCGCAACGATGCCGCCAGTGCCCTCGTCGAATCGTGGTCCGCCAGCGCCCCAGAAGCCGCCGCCATCTGGGCGCTCACCGAGGCCGAATATCACGGCAATACAGATCTGCTCAACCTCAGCATCCAGCACTACACACAAGCCAACCCAGCCGAGGCCGAACAATTCCTGCGCAGTGTCAACGAAGCTTACGAGGCCCCCGCGGCAATTGAAACCTACGTTCGCACCCGCGCTCAAACTAATCCTATGGATGCGATGGAGTGGCAAATCCAACTCCCGCAAGCCGACCCTCTCAACAATCCAAAAAACTCGGAAGTGATTATGCAAGAATGGAGCCGCACCGACTCGGTCGCCGCCTCCACTTGGCTCAACGATGCCGCAGCAGGTGACCAGCGCGATGCCGCGATTGTTGGTTTCACCACCACCATGCTCGACTTCGACCCCGAAGCCGCAGCCGCATGGAGCAACACTATTTCCGAGCCGAACCAACGCGTTGAACAGCTCAACCGCACCATCCTGAGCTGGAGCTATGCCCAACCACATCAAGCATTACAATGGGTCAAAGACGCTGAGCTCGAAGACGACCTGCGCAATGCCCTAGCCAGCCAAATCGGAGCGAACTAATCCGTGGCGCGCGAGCTTGCT
>JBLHTV010000060.1:0-9548 GCA_047627755.1 Lentimonas sp.
GGAGCTAGACATCGAGTTGATCGATCTGCGCTCGATTGCGCCTTGGGATAAAGAGGCAGTCGCGACATCGCTGCGTAAGACTGGGCGATTGTTGATTGTGCAGGAAGATAACATCAGCGCGAGCGTTGGCCAAATGATCGTCGCAGAGATGTGTAGCGATCGCGACGTGCTGCAGGGCTTGAAAACGCCTCCGGTCATCGTCTCCAAAGACGACGTGCATGTTGGCTTTAACCCGATTTATGAGTTTGCGGCACTGCCGGACCAAGAGCGTATCGCTGCGGCACTAGAACGTTTGCTGTCGACGACGCTGGAAGCCTCGCTTCAACTCGACGCGGCATCGGTACCAACAACACTTAAAGTCTCTATGATTGCTGAATCGAACCAACCTCCGAGTGCGACCAAAATGATTACCGTACCGATTCTCGGTGAAGGTATACGAGTCGCACGTGTCGTTTCGATATTGAAGCATGCGGGGGATGAGGTGAAGGCCGATGATCCGCTTTGCGAGGTTGAAACTGATAAGGCGGTCTTCCCGATTGAGTGCGATGAGGATGGCGTTCTTGGCGAGTGGCAAATAGCCGAAGAAGATGAAGTGGCAGTAGGGCAGGAGCTAGTCTCACTGACTATGTCGGGCGCAGTCGCAGTCGCTGAGGCTGCTACCACGAAACGGGCACCAGCCGCATCTGAGCCTTTGACCTATGATGCGCTAAAGAAAACTGCGGGTCTTTCGCCAGAAGCGATCAAGTCGTTGCAGGGCATCATCCCCGCAACGATCGAGATGACTTGTCGCTGGGAGAACGTTAGCGACGCACGATTGCGTAGCAAGGAAACCAGCGGAGGCACCCTTTCGACGGCGACCATGACGGCATGGGCAGTCGCCGAGGCAATGCGTAAGCATGAACGCTTCGCGTCAGTCATCCGTGGTCAAGAGCTGGTCTATGATCCGGATCGTTTTGACCTGGGCATGGCAGTGGCACTTCCTGGGGATGCGTTGGAGACCGCAGTCGTCAAGCAAGTCAACACTATGGAGTGGGCGGAGTTTTCGGATGTATTCAATAATTCAATACGACGTACGCGGCATGGTGAGGTCGATTCGAAGAATCGCGTGTCACTGTCGATTTCAAGTATGGGTGCTTACAATGTTCGTTCCGCGATCCCGATTGTAGTGCCACCCTCGATTGCGACGATTTTTATCGGTGCGCCTTATACGTTGCCCGATCCGAATTCAAAAGATGGAGCTACGATCGAGGTCGTCTCTCTAGTGCTGACCTTTGATCATCGTTGGATCAACGGTGTCGGCGCGGCGGCATTCTTATCCGATGTGCGAAAAGGTATCGAGCGCCTCGATCTGGTCTAGATCAACTGGGTCCAAGCGCTTCGCCTCTTTACGTTTGATTATGATGGAGGGAATTACAGCCGGACTCATTTTATAACTCGGTCGGTTTCCCTGGGCGGTTTGGTTGGCAAAGGTCGGTGTCGTCGGCACGAAGCGGCAGGTGTTCGCATGCGTCGCGGGATTAGATAATGCGGGGGATTTGCCGAGCGAGCTCGTGATGTGTGGTACTGCATATAATCGGTCCTTGGCGATGCCGATGGCCTGCTGATGCGCCTGCCGATGGCGATGGCGGTCCTGCGGGCCAGGGGGGTGTATGTCAACCATCCGCTAAGTGGACAGGTCGTGCCTAGCTGTTACGCTTGGTGCGGTGATCAGTCTCGGCTGGTGGTGGGTCAGTTTATCTTTTTATACTGCCGCGCGTCCTGTTTTGTGATTTTGGAAGGCTAGAGAATAGTTTGCCCTAAACGGAATCACAGACCAACAAGCACCCGACGATAGAGTCTCCCGCAGAGGCGCGAAGGCGCAGAGTTTTCTGAGGCAAATAAAACAGGAATATCATAAAAGAACTGTAACTGAGGAAAGTGCCCAAGTCCGCGACCTACCAGCTCTGAGCCCCTGCGCGACGGAGGTCTTTGTGGCGTCGTCGCTTGCGGCGGCCTTTCCGCCTGCGCGTGACGGAGGTCTGCCGTAGATAGCGTAGCAAAACAACAGAGCAGCAGCTACCACAACTGATTTCACGCAGAGACGAGGAGCCATCTTGCAGCGCTCTGCGTAATCGCAGTCTGATGATCGAAACGGCTTCGCCAATACGCTTCACTTTGAGAGCTGCTTCATTCATTCTGTTTTCACAAATCTTTATGCGCGGCAGTATAGCTGGGTATTTTGCGAAATGCGTGGCTGAACAAATGACCATAAAGTCGCTCAAAAAAATCCGACCTTTCTGCGCGGTTCTTTTTTGCCTTTTGAGGCTGAGGGCGCTCTTGTTTGCTGGCTGATTCCAAATCCCTCCCGTTGAGGCGGCTTAATTTTATATAATGCGTCTACATAACTTATTCTTATCATTTTGTATGTGCGCTGTGGTGGCGACGCTTTCGGCGCAGTCGATTCGGCCAGGTGCATGGCGGGTGGACCATTTGCCAGGCTCGAGTCGCTTGTCATTGGAGTCGCTGCGCACGCTGGTCGTGCCGGCTGAGACTGGAGCTTCGTTGTCGGCGGCAGTCGAAGATTTGCGTCACGTATTTGAGCGGTGCATGGGAGTGGCACTGGAGGTACAGACGGCAGGTGCGAATCGACCGAAGTACGCAATTTACCTAGGTGATTCTGGCGGCAGCCGCAGCCATCTGCAGCATGATGCATTTATGATACACCGCCAAGGCACTCGGGTGTTTGTTGCGGGTGCTGGCGAGCGCGGGGTGTTGAACGGGGTGTATGCGCTGTGCGCAGAGCTTCTCGGCGCACGCTGGTATTGGGCGGGTGACTTAGGCTTGGAGTTGATTGGTGAGCCGCGCAGCAAATTTCCAGAAGGTCGCTGGCGCGAAGAGCCGGCGTATGTCATGCGCACGTTATATCCGATGAATGGCGAGTTCGGCCGACGCAATCGACTCGTGCGCCATTTTCAGTTTAATCATGCCTTGGCGAAGGTGTTTTCGCCTGCACTGTACGAGGCAGAGCCGGAGATCTTCTCCGAAGTGTATGGGCGCCGACGGAAGCCGACGGGAAGCGGCGGCTACGATCCACAGCCTGACTTTACCGAGCCGCGCGCGGTTGAGATCGCCGCTAAAGCGGCACTGGCGGCATTTGAGAAGAATCCCGAGGCGCGGAGTTTTTCATTGTCGATCAATGATAATGCATTGTTTGACGACTCTGAGGCCACACGTCAGGTGATTGAGCCTCTGGAGTATTTCCGTGGGCGACCGAATTACACGGATTTGGTGTTTGGTTTTATGAATCAAGTAGCGGAGCGGGTATTTGAAGAAGGCGGGGCATGGACGACACCGACGGGGGAGCCGCGCTACTTAACGGCTTTGGCATATTACTGGACGGAGCAGTCGCCGTCGTTTCCACTTCATCCCAGAGTGATGCCGGTGCTGACCTCGGATCGGGCGCAGTGGCATGATCCCGAGTATCGGGCGCAGGATAAGGCCTTGATTCAACGCTGGGCAGATTCGGGTGCGGAGCGGATCGCGACTTGGGATTATTACTTCGGCGCACCGTATGTGTATCCTCGGCAGTTCAATCAGTGGATTGCAGAGAGTCTGAAGTATATGAGTGCCAACGGCGTCTCCGTGTTTTTCTCTCAATTGCCTTCCTCGTGGGGCTTGGATGGGTGTAAGGCGTGGTTAGCGGCGGAGTTGCTGTGGAACCCTGATCAAGATGCCGCCGCGCTGTTGGATGAATATTATACGCACTTTTTCGGTGCGGCGGCAGTGCCACTGCGATCGTTCTACGAGCAAGCCGAGGCACATCGCGATGCGAACGAGGGCAAGGCGGAATGGATCAAGTTCTACGAAGACGAATTTGGCATCGAGCTGTTTGATACGGCGCGACTCAATGAGCTGCGTGCGTTGATCGAGTCGGGCAAAGCGCTGCTCGCTGACGACCCACGTCGCTTGGCGCGGATCGAGGTGGTGTCGGAGGCGTTTCGCTTGACTGAGCTGTTTGCGCAGTATCATGCGACCCGCGCTCGCCTCGTTGCGAATAGCTTGGATGTCTTGTCGGAGCGGCTCGACGCGGAGCCTAGTGCCTTACCGAAGCAACTGAGTGATTTTATCGCTGCGCGCGCGACCTTTGATACGTTTAGCCAGGAGTTGTTGAAAGATCCAATACATGCTCGGCTGAAGTCGTTTACGAAATACTCGAAGTTAGATCCAGTTGCATTTGCGTTGGCTGCGATGGCGCATGCTGGAGTGGAGATTCCGGTAGACGATTATCCAAAGTATGCGGCTGTCGCTGAGGTTGCGCAGCGATGGGGCGCGGATGCCGGAGCGTTTCACTCTAAGCTGTCGGATGTCGATTTGCAGCATGAGGCGACCGCGCCGAAACCGCGCAACTTCCTTGGCCCAGATTTGCCAACGGTATCTGGTTGGCATTTTGATTTTCGCCCTGCCGAGCATTTAGCGGTTGGATCAATCAGTGCGGGGCAAGGGATCCGCGTTACGGGTGCGGATGTGTTTTCGATCTTTCGAGATATTCCTGTGATCTCTGGCCAGCGCTACCTGTTGGATGCCAGCATGGCCTATCAGATTAGTCCGGATAATCGTTCGCAAGTGAAGTTGTCATGGACGGACCGAAATGGAGATGCACTACGGCGGGAGACGCTGTTCCGCTGTCCGACGGGGAGTTCGGATGGGCTGCGACGTGTCGTATTACCAATCTGCGCGCCAGAGCAAGCGTATACGATGCGGCTGCGTTTTTTCATTTCGCGGCAATACGAGGGAGATTTTTTAGACCTTCACCGTGTCAACTTCGGTTTAATCGCGAAGTGATCGGATCAGACTGTTAAGTCTTGCGCGCAACCCAGAGGATCGGTGGCACGCGGTTACCTGTGACGATGGGCTCGTGGCTTTCCACTGTCCATCCACGCTGCTGGACTGTCTGCATCCAGTTCGCGACTTGGGTCGCTTCAGTTTGGCCGCCGTCGTGTCCGCGGTAGGCGATGACAAGTAGTAGGCCATCTGACTTGAGCAATTCGCAGGCGGCGCGTAGTGCGCCGAGAGTGGATTCGGGTTCGGTCTGGATGTTTCTGTCGCTGCCAGGGAGGTAGCCGAGATTAAAAGTGATTGCACTAATTGTTTGCGCGTATTTCGAGCAAAGCGATGCAAGCGCCTGCGCATGATTGGCCACGAGTAGTTCGGCTTGAGCGAGGCAACCGGCCACTTCAAGCCGTGTGCGCGTGGCGGCGATCGCCGCTTCCTGGATGTCGATGGCGATGACGTGCCCTTTGAGTCCGACCAGTGAGGCCATCACTGTGCTGTCGTAGCCGTTGCCAGCGGTGGCATCGAGCGCATGGTCGCCTGGCTTGAGTTGTTGGCTGAGGTAATCGTGAACTAGATCAGTGAGTTGCATTGGTACGGGGAGGGGGAGCAGTGGTGTCGACGAAACGTGCAATGTCGATTTCGGGATCGAGTGCGTCGCCCCCAAGGAGGTGTGCTAAGAATTGACGGATTAGTTCTGGGGCGAGTGAGGCGCCCTTGGAGCCGAGCCCATTAAAGATATGCAGTCCGGCTTCGGTGGGATGGTCGCCGATGAAGGGGCGGACGTCTTTGGTGGAGGGACGCAGGCCAGCGTAGTGCTGTTTGACTATGAGCGCGTGTTGTGGTGCAATGAAGGAACGGGCGGCATCAAGCAGTTCGCGCGCACCGGCCTCGGTCGGTTCGGGCGAGGCGTCGTCGTTGTCAAAGGTCGCACCAAGGCGAAAGATGTGATCGCCGTAGGGCAGCAGCCACTTGCGATGGTGGTAGATCGCGCGCGGCAAATCGAGTGTGGGGCATTCGAGTATCAGAGTTTCGCCTTTAGCGGGGGTGAGCGGGAGCCAGTTGAACCATGGATTGGCCTGCATGCCGACGCCTTCACTAAAAATAATGTGATCCGCTTGCAGGTCGTGGTAGCTCCATTGCGAGTTATGTCGGGTTAAGTCGGCGTGGCTGAAGGTCTGGTCGCGGAAGATGCCTGCTTGGGTGAAATGCTCACGCAGAGTTTGCAGGAGCAGCGGCAACTTAACGTAGGCGGCTTGTTTGATGTGGAAGCTTCCATGTGTGTCTTCGAATGAATCGGGGCCGTCACCCTGGGGGATGGGGTCGCCAAGAACATTGGCGTAGCGTGGGTTGCGCATGCGCCTACCCATGCGCTTGATGTCGGTACTATTTCGGCAATAGCGGATGAGGGGAACCGGGTGGTATAGTTCGACCTCGAACTGTTGCTCTAGCTCGCGGTAAGTGGCAGCAGCATGTGAGATCAGCCTATCGAAACCCCAACTCTTGGTCATCCAGCGGCCGGTGACGGGATTGATGATGCCGCCCGCGACTTGCGAGGCGGTGGGCAGTGTGGTGCTGCCGATGAGTGTCACGTGCTGGCCGGCTTGCTTCAATCGCCATGCGAGTAGGCAACCCGCGAGGCCCGCACCGACGACAATATGTTTTTGGATCTTCATGACTGACCTCTTACAAAGCGGATATACTGAAAATCTGGAAAGCTAAAAAGCAGTGCTGAGCTATTTCTATCTGATTTCTTGCTAACAATGCCCAATTCGCTTCTGATTAAAGGGTGAATATTTTTCATCGTATCCGTGCGTATCGTTGGGGTATACGGCCGCGTCGTTTGCCTGAGCAGAGCACGCGGGCGCAGCGGGGTACCTTCGGCGAAGACCTCGCGGCGGATCATTGTCGCCGCGTGCTGGGTTATCGTGAAATCGTCCGGAACTGGCGCTATCAGCGGGATGAGATCGATCTCATCTGTCAGGATGGCGAGGTTTTGGTGTTTGTTGAAGTGCGTGCGCGCTCGGAAATGGCCTTAGTTTCGGGGTTTTATTCGGTGGACCGTCATAAAAAAAAAGTGTTGAGGCGTGGTTGTGGGAATTATTTGAAGCAGTTGAAAAACCCTCCAAAGCACTTCCGCTTTGACATTATAGACGTCTCAATTTCCAAAGAAGGGTGTGGAGAGTTGCGTTATTACCCAAATGTGCCTCTTTTTCATAAACATTTTTCAGTCCAACGCCAACAGTCATGACGAACGAAACAGACGAATCCAGACACCCTTTCCTAAAAGGCTTGAGCAAGCATCGAGGCGCACCGCCGACGGTAGTGGTTATTTTTGGTGCCTCCGGCGACTTGACTGCGCGTAAGCTGGTGCCTGCTATTTTCAATCTCGGGGTGGATAATTTGCTGCCTGGGGAATTTCACCTGATTGGTTTTGGGCGTAAGCCGATCGAGGATGAGCAGTTCCGTGAGATTATGGATGAGGCGATTGGTGAGCATTCGCGCCGGCCTCTTAATAAAGAGACCTGGGAGCGTGTGCGCCAGAATATGACGTATCATGCCGGTGGATACGATGAGGGAGAAGCCTTTGCTTCGCTTGCGAAAAAAATCGACAAGATCGAGGCTGAGCTTGGCCGTGATGTACAGCGACTATTCTATGTTTCGACGCCACCGAGCGTGTTCCAGCCGATTGTTGAGAACCTCGGTAGTAGTGGCATGGCGCAGGAGCATGTCGGCACGAAGTTGGCTTCGAAGGTGATCATTGAGAAACCATTCGGCCGAGATATCGCTTCGGCACGGGCCCTAAATGCCACGCTCAATAGTGTGTTTGAAGAGCCACAGATCTATCGAATTGACCACTATCTTGGCAAAGAGACGGTGCAGGATCTGTTGGTGCAGCGTTTTGCAAATTCGATTTTTGAACCGATGTGGAATCGTGGGCATGTCGATTGCGTGCAGATCACAGTCGCAGAGAGTCTGGGTGTCGGTACGCGTGGCGGTTATTACGATACTAGTGGTGCGCTGCGCGATATGATTCAAAACCATACGATGCAACTCGTCGCACTAACGGCGATGGAGCCACCAGTGTCGCTCGACCCCGAGTCGATCCGTGATGAGAAGGTTAAAGTGTTGAAGGCAATTCAACCGCTGGAGCTGAAGGAAGTTGGCGGTGATGTCGTTCGCGGCCGCTACACGGAAGGTTTGGTCAACGGTGACCCAGTCGAGAGTTACATGGATGCGCCGGGTATTCCGGCGGATTCATCCACCGAGACTTACGCGGCATTGCGCTTGTCGATTAACAATTGGCGCTGGCAGGGTGTCCCGTTCTATATTCGTTCGGGTAAGCGCATGGCGCGGCGTGCCAGCGAGATTGCGATTCAGTTCAAACGTCCTCCAGGCATTCTCTTTTCAGAGGGTAACAAGTTCGACGTGGCGCAGAACACAATGGTGATTCGTATCCAACCAGACGAAGGTGTGACTTTGATCATGAATTCGAAGGTCCCTGGCCTGGAAACGCGTACACAGCCAGTGAAGATGCACTTCCGTTATGCGACGACTTTTGGCTCCAATACTCCTGAAGCGTATGAGCGTTTGATTCTCGATGCAATGATTGGCGATAGCACACTCTTTATTCGTGGCGATGAGACGGAGGCTTCTTGGAACTTGGTGACGCCTATTTTAGAGCACTGGGAAAAGTGCGGTCAAAGTGGGCTCGCGGAGTATGCGTCAGGCTCATGGGGCCCCGTTGAGAGTGAGCACCTGCTTCAGGAAAAAGGCCATCAATGGCGCCGCTCGGGGTCGTAGACATCAAAGTAAGAACTGACTTTCAGAGTTCAAAAACATTTCATTATGGCCGAATTAATTAATGCTCTTCCAGGTGTGGAACTTCCTGTTCGCGAGGTGACCAGCCGGCTCGCTTCGATGTGGGATTCTGAGCCCTCGACTGCGCACTTGGAGTCGCGCGCGTCGCAGATGAATGTGGTGCTGCATTTCGGCTTAGAAGTAACTGCCGAAGAGGCGCGAGAGCGCTTCGATGCGCTGATTCGTTTTGCGCAGCGCTACCCGAGCCGAATTATTGTGCTATGCCCGACGAGTGCAGATCTAGAGGGTGGGATGGAGAGTAAGCTTTTTAGCCAATGTTATATTGGTGATTCGCACCGCGAGATGTGCTGCTGTGAAGCTTTGATGCTACGCTATAAGTCGGAGGATTTGGGCTATTTGGCTAATCAAGTGTCGATATGGTTGGAGGGCGATTTGCCGACATACCACTGGTTTAGCGGGGTCCCTGCGAAGCGGATTGAGGCTTATTTGGATAACTTGCTGTTGGGTGTGCGTCGTTGTGTTTACGATAGCTCGGTCGAATTGGAGGATTTGTCGAAACTGAATTGGCCAGACCCGAGGCGTGCGGTCGATTTGGCTAAGGCGCGATTACTGCCAGCTCGGCAGGCGATCGGCCAGTTTATGAGTGGCTATTCGGTCGAGAGCCTGTGCGATGGCTTGCAGGCGGTTCGTGTGCGACACTGCGCATCGATGCCCGGAGAAGGGCGTGGCCTGCTGGAATGGGTGCAATCGTGTTTGTCTGATTGCGATAGCAGCAAGTCACGCACATCACTCGGCGCGGAATTCTCACTGATCGAATCAGAGTCGTCAGACCCGTGTGCGTTGGAGCTCGAATTTGTTTACAACGACGAGCGATATTTGAAATGCCGTAAGTTCAAGGACGGCTCGCGTGGAGAAAT
>JBLHTV010000061.1:0-9453 GCA_047627755.1 Lentimonas sp.
TGGTCTGGGCGGTCTGTGCCGCAGAGGTCGGTCGCACTAAATTGGCAGTGACGTTGGTGTCAGTCGCTACCGGGATTAAATGTATTACGTTGCCGTTGATTCCGTTCTTTGCGGGGAATCGTTTGGTAGTTGGCGGATTGATTTCTGTGGGGGTGTTGTTACTGCCTGCGCTGTATTTTTACGATTCATTGGGGACGATGTTGAATGCACTATTCGCATTTGGGAATACGCGTAGTTTTAACGGATTGTTGTATGATTGCTTGTTGTTGGGGGGAGGATTCCCGCGCGCGGTGTGCAGTGGTACGGTGGTGGTATTATTTGCTGCGGTTATTCTATGGCGTTGGTTGTGGCGTGAGCGCGCGCCATTGGACAGCCACATGCGCTGGATTCTAGGCGCATTGATCGTGCTCTCTCCGACGGTGCATTTTTGGTATTTGGCATGGATACTGCCGTTTGTATGTTTGCGGCCGTCACTACCGTGGGTGACGTTTTCGTTGACTGGCGGAGTGTATTTCTGCGTGTGGACGAACTCAAGCTGGGGCTTTGAATGGTGGCAGCAGTGGTTGTTTTGGGGGCCGTTTGTGTTGGCGTGTGCGTATGAATTGTGGAGCACGAAGGGGCGGGTTGTTTGGCCTTTCTCTCGTGGAAGCGACACTCCTGTCGCTTTAGTTTTACCGCAACCTAGCGCTGAGCAAAGCGACCAGAGTGTCGCTTTCACATTTTTGAAGCAATTTCCTCGCGAAGACCGCTTTGTGGCAGGGCGGTCCGCGCACACCGAGGGCATGACACTATCACGGCCCCTGCAAGATGATGTGCAAACTGTGGCTATAGTCATTCCAACGCTGAATGCGGCGGCGGAGTTGCCTGCGGCATTGGCGAGTGTTGAGCGGCAGTCGGTTGCGGTGTCCGAGGTGGTGATCGTAGATGCGGGCTCGACTGACGAGACTGTTGAGGTCGCGGAGCGTTCGGGACTGGCCGTGCATGTGTTGGCGAGTGCGCGCGGTCGTGGAGTGCAGATCGCGGCAGGAATCGAGGCAGTGCAAGCGGATTGGGTCGTCGTATTGCATGCGGATGCGGTACTAGCTGCGACTGCGATTGAGTCGGTCTTGTCGGCGGTATTGCGGAATCCAGACGTGGTGGGCGGTGCGCTAGGGCAGCGTTTTGCGGATGGAAATCCGGAGCTGTTGCCGATTGAGGTGCTGAATGATCTGCGTGGTGTGTTTTCGCGCACCGCGTTTGGGGATCAGGTGCAGTTCTTCCACCGCGAGACCGCGTTACGCTACGAATTGATGCCAAAGCAGCCGTTGATGGAGGATGTCGAATCGAGCTGGCGCACGCGTGAGTGCGGCGGTTTTATCTTCTTAAGTCAGCCTTGCTTGGTGAGTCATCAGAAATGGGACCCGAAGCAGTGGTTGACGCGCTTTCGGCTGGTAATGCGCATTGTTTCTAAGTATCGCTGGGCTCGTCTGCGTGGGCGTCGTCAAGCGGAAGTGCTCAGCGAAGCGCTTTATGCGGAATATTACTCGGTCCGTAAATAAAGCCAGTCAGTTGCATCTCAAGTTGTCAGTCATTCGTTTTCTTATTCGTTATAGTTATTATGTCTAAACCATCTAATACCCGTTCATCTGTTGAAAAGCGCTATGCCGATGCGGCTAAGGCTCCCGAAGCGGCGTTGTGTTGCCCGGTGGAGTATGATCGTAAATATCTGGAAGTTATTCCCGACGAAGTGATTGAGAAGGACTACGGCTGCGGGGACCCATCGAAGTGGGTGCATGCCGGGGAGACTGTTTTGGACTTAGGCTCAGGTACTGGTAAAATTTGTTTCATCGCCTCACAGGTGGTGGGTGCGGAAGGTAAAGTGATTGGCGTCGATATGACTGACGACATGTTGGAGGTTGCGAATCGCAATGCGCCGATTGTGGCGGGTCGAATTGGCTATGATAATGTCGAGTTTCGCAAGGGGCGCATTCAGGACCTGGCCTTGGACTTGAATTTATTGGGGCAGGCGTTGGTAGCTCATCCGGTTGCCAGTGCGACCGATTTTCTGCATTTGGACGAAATTGCGGAGGAATTACGGATCAAGCAGCCTTTGGTTATGACGGAGTCGATTGATGTCGTCGTGTCGAATTGTGTGTTGAACTTGGTCGAGCCGGAGCAGAAGCCGAAACTGTTTCGCGAGATTTTCCGTGTTTTGAAAATGGGCGGGCGCGCGGTGATTTCTGATATCGTGAGTGACGAGCCGGTATCGGCGGCGATGCGTGAGGATGCACACTTGTGGAGTGGCTGTATTTCCGGTGCGTTGACAGAGCAGGGCTTTTTGAAGGCGTTCGAAGATGCTGGTTTTTATGGGATCGAGTTGGTGAAGTTTGAGACGCAACCGTGGCAAACGGTGGAGGGGATTGAATTTCGATCCGTCACCGTGCAAGCCTACAAGGGCAAGCAGGGGCCATGCTTCGAGCATAATCAGGCAGTGGTGTATCAAGGCCCCTTTAAATCGGTGTTGGATGACGATGGGCATCGATTCGATCGTGGAGTTCGTGCTGCGGTCTGCGACAAGACTTTTAATTTACTGCAGAGCGGTCCATATGCTGGGCACTTTGCCCCTATCCAGCCGTTGGAGCCGATGTCAGCGGAGCAGGCGCAGCCTTTTGTTTGCGTGCCGGGCGCACGACGTCACCCAAAGGAGACAAAGGGGCAGGATTATGACGCGACCACCGAAGCGGCCAATTGTATTGAAGGCGGCGAGTGCTGCTAAGCAACACGGATTTAACCGATTAGTGCTCCATGATTTTGGCCGAGAGGCGACCATCGGCGATGGCGCGCTGTAGTTCGGTGACCTCGTCGATATCGTAAAGCATTTCAAGTAGTTTAACGCGCAGCCCAAGGCTGGCAGCTTTTTGTAAAGAGGCGTCGAGCGTGTTGCGCGAACTCCATGGGATATCTTGGAACAGTTCGGGTTGTGGGGCATTGAGCCCGATCAGGTAGTAGCCGCCGTCTTCAGTGGGGCCGAAGACGACATCGCAGTCCTCTTGCAATGCCGCTGTGGCTTGTTCGAAATGCAGTTGATCGAGCTTGGGGCAATCGCCACCGATACAAAACACCGGTTTGGCACCGCGTTCAAAGGCCTGTTCGACGGAATACTCCAGCCGCACACCGAGTTCGCCGACGGCTTGAGCATAGAATTCGTGTTCATGGCCGAGCCATTGGCGCATCTCGAAATCAGCATCGTTCGGCGTGTAGTGTACTTCGATGCGGCCGTGGTGCGGTAGCTCCGCCCACTGGCGCTCGACTAGTGCGCGGTAGGCTTTAAGTGCACGTTCGGGGCCAGTACTATGCGCGAGGCGTGTTTTGACGTAGCCTCTACGAGGTGCTTTGAGGAATAGCAGGATCGCAGCGCTATTTGTATAATTGGAGGGGCGGGGCACGGCTCAGTTAGTTTTAGTATTGAAGTCTGTGGCGAGGGGAAATTTTCCTTGTGTGGTGGTCGATATGATATACCTAAACTTACTATGAGAATTTGTTGTATTGGAGCAGGATACGTTGGTGGCCCAACGATGGCTATGATTGCCCATAAGTGCAAGGACATCACGGTCACAGTTGTTGATATTAATCAGGCGCGAATCGATGCGTGGAACTCCGAGGAGCTGCCGATCTTCGAGCCTGGTCTGGATGACATCGTTAAAGGCTGCCGTGGTAAAACACTATTTTTCTCGACTGATGTCGATACCGCGATCCGTGATGCGGACATCATTTTCATGAGTGTCAATACGCCGACCAAGACTTACGGCGTCGGCGCTGGGCGTGCGGCGGATCTGCGCTACATCGAGAAGTGTGCGCGTAAGATTGCTGAAGTCGCGGAGAGCGACAAGATCGTGGTCGAGAAATCCACTCTGCCAGTGCGCACTGCTGAGTCGATTAAGCGCATCCTCGAGTCCAACTCCAAGGGGCGGAAATTCCAAATCCTGTCTAATCCCGAATTTCTAGCTGAGGGCACCGCGATAGCTGACCTGGAAAATCCAGACCGGGTGTTGATCGGTGGTGATCAGACACCAGAAGGGCTCGCCGCGATACAAACTTTGGTTGATGTGTATGCGCAATGGGTGCCGGCGGAGAAGATTTTGACCACCAATGTCTGGTCGTCCGAGCTATCGAAGCTCACCGCCAATGCTTTCCTCGCCCAGCGTATCTCATCGATTAACGCGATCTCAGCGCTTTGCGAAGCGACTGGTGCCAATGTCGACGAAGTCGCGCACGCGATCGGTACCGATAGCCGTATCGGCCCGAAATTCCTCAAGTCCTCGGTCGGGTTTGGTGGCTCTTGCTTTCAGAAAGATATCCTTAACTTGGCCTACCTTTGCGATTATTTTGGCATTCCTGAGGCTGCGAGCTATTGGAATAGTGTGATCGAGATGAACGACTTTCAAAAGCATCGGTTTGCGCGTCGTATCATTTCCACAATGTTTAACACCGTCTCGGACAAGAAAATTGCTGTGCTCGGTTTCGCTTTTAAGAAGGATACCAACGACACCCGTGAGTCCGCAGCTATCTACATCTGTAAGGATCTGCTCGAGGAACAGGCAAATGTCAGCATCTACGATCCGAAGGTGACGGAAGCTCAAATTCGTCGCGATTTGGGGCTTACCGACGAGGATTGTTCTGTGACCGTTTGTGCAGATGCCTACGAAGCGACAAAGGATGCGCATGCCGTGTTAGTTCTAACTGAGTGGGATGAGTTCAACGCGCTTGATTTCAAAAAGATCTATGATCAGATGAACCTTCCGGCCTTTCTGTTCGATGGTCGTAACCTACTCGACCTAGAAGCGCTTCGCCAAATCGGCTTTGAGGCGTCCGGAATCGGTCGTGGAGAGGCTTAAACCCTAGCTGTAATAATTTATTTTCAATAGACGTGGGTGAGTGATCCTCATTCTCGTCTTTTTGTATACATGTAAATTACCAGTTGCCTCAGGGGAAGGAGTCTCTTTCACTGCGATCTTATTAATTTTATTCAACTACTAAAGTATTATCATGATAGTCAAACCGCGCATCCGAGGATATGTTTGTATTACCGCACACCCGAAAGGTTGTGAGGCTAAAGTGCGTGAGGAAATCGAAGTCGCCAAATCAGTGAAAAGAAGTGATGGGCCAAAGCGGGTTCTGGTGCTCGGCTCCTCGACTGGTTATGGCCTCTCCTCCCGTATAGCTACCGCGTTTGGTTATGATGCGGCTACATTTGGCATCTTTTTTGAGCGCCCATCGACCAATGGCAAGCCCGCCAGTGCTGGGTGGTATAACTCCGTGGCCTTTGAAAAAGCCGCTCACGAGGCAGGTCTTTACGCCAAGAGCATCAACGGCGACGCATTTTCTAACGAAGTCAAAGCGCAGGCAATCGCACAGATCAAAGAAGACCTCGGGCAAATCGATCTAGTCGTGTATAGTCTCGCTTCCCCGCGTCGCACCGATCCAGAGACCGGCGAAGTGTACAAGTCAGTGCTCAAACCAATCGGCGACCAAGCATTCACCAACCGCACGATGGATACCGATCGTGATGAGGTCAAAGATGTCACCATTGAGCCAGCGACTGAAGAAGAGATTCAACACACCATCAATGTGATGGGTGGTCAGGATTGGGAGCTTTGGATGAAGGCGCTTAATGATGCTGGGTTACTGGCACCTGGAGCAAAGAGTGTCGCTTATTCCTATATCGGCCCCGAAGCCACATGGCCAGTTTACACCAACGGCACCATCGGTCAGGCCAAAAAAGATGTCGAGCGCGCTGCGGCAGCCATCACCAAGACTTACGATTGTGCGGCCTACGTCGCAGTCAACAAAGCCGTCGTCACTCAGGCCAGCTCCGCTATTCCTGTCGTGCCACTTTATATTTCCATCATCATCAAGCTGATGAAGGAGAAGGGTACGCACGAAGATTGCATCGAGCAAATGGTGCGTCTCTTTGATGATCGCCTCTATGGTAAGGATTTACAGCTCGATGATCTCGGTCGTATTCGTGTCGACGATTGGGAGATGCAACCCGACATTCAAGCGAAAGTCATTGAAATTTGGCCATCGATTACGTCCGAGACGCTCGACGTGCTCGGCGATTATACTGGCTACCAGCGCAACTTCCTGACCCTGTTTGGTTTCGGACTCCACGGCGTTGATTACGACGAAGATGTCGAAGTCGATCTGCCACTGCCAAGCAGCTTGCCAAGCAGTTTGCCAAGCAGTTTGCCAAGCAGCTTGTAAAACTGCTGGCATAAAGCGAGTTGCGACATAGCGGGCAGCTTTATCCCGCGATTTATTTCTTCAAAACCGCCACCGCAGCTTTGCTGCGTGGCGGTTTTTTGTGCCTAGAGATCTGGTGGGAGAGACGAGCTCTGCCTCGTTTGCAGTGCCTCTGCGCGAGTTTAGACCATACCTCTAGGCGGCCTTATTGGTTACTGTTGGTGCTGAAGTCCTAGCGTAACGCTAGGCACCGCGAATGCTCCTAATGCAATTTGTAGCGAGCGGGTATAGTCTGCGATTGATGGCTCCGATGCCTGAACTGCTACTGCCGTACTCTTGTCTCACCAAGCTTCCTCTGCGTCCGCGACGACCTCATCGTCGTCCAGGTTGAAACGAATGAGCATCGGGCGGCAGCAGACTTCGCAGTCGTAGTCCCATTCCGTCGGCGTCTCTGAAGGAGCTGGCGCTGTGACTGAGAATACTTCAAAGCAACTCGGGCAGGTCACGTGGCAAAATTGTGAGGCTCTCATGTTATAGTTGCACCAGCTGCGGTACACTGCTGAAAAGTAGTTTCATTTCGATCACTGTATCCTCAATGCCGACGATTTTTGCGAGTGCCTTACGATAGGCTTCGAGTTGTGGACGATGATGCTCGCTGGCTTGCTCCAGCGTGTTGCCTGGGTGGATACGGTCGCTTTTGAAGTCGATGATTTCAGCGTGGCTGATTGTGCCGTCTTCCGCTTTATAAATGACAACACGGTCGAAGATGCCATTCGTGAATTGATCGGCTTCGACGTAACTGAATGCCCGCTCGCGCCAGACGACGGTAGCTGTTTTCGGCTTGGTAAAGAGTGCGCGGATGTCGGGATTCGTGAAACAGTTGTTGAGGGCGTTTTTCACTTCTGGAGGGCAATGCTCCGTCATTGCCAAATGTGGAAACGACGGAGCGTTTCCCTCCACAGGTTGTTCGAAGAGATCTAGAGTGAGGTTCGTGTCATCGTTCGCTTGGGGCTTTGGTTCGAATGCTCCTACCCATTCAATTTGCTCGAAGGCGTCGTGCACCGCAGTGCCGAAGGTGCTGGCGTGCTCATCGAGGTCGAAGCATTTGGCGGCGGCGAGTATACGTGCGTTACCAGCAGATGGGCGTGCCAGCTGCAGCCGCGGATGTGCGGGATCGAAGGCGGGCGCCGTTGGTGGTTGGCTCTTGGGTGTTGGTTGCGCGGATGCTTTAAACGACTCGTGCCAGTTCTGATCGCCGGTGCTCCAGAGCACGGGGTAGTCGGCCTTGGGGAAGAGCTCGGTGACTGTGGCCTCGATACCGAGGCGTTCTTTGAGGTAATTTACAGTCGTGCCCTGGTGTGCGCCTTTGAGGTCACTGATCATATAGAGCCCGCGTTTGGCGCGGGTCATCGCGACGTAGAGTGTGCAGAGATTGCCGAACCCGCGTTGACTAATACTTTGCTCTAAAAGTTGATTGAGCATCGGATCGGCCTGCATCAGATCTTTCTTGATCGGTTCCATGATCCAATCCGCTTTGCCTTGCGGATCAAGTAGGGGATTGATGCGTGTCTCGCTGCGCGCGCTTTTGTCTTCGTTGACGAGTATCACTACATCGTATTCGAGACCTTTGGATTTGTGGATCGTCTCGATGATCACGGCATCGCCGGCGTGGCACTCGCCACTGTGGCACTTTCTGAGAAAATGAATCAGACCATCGATGTCGCGGCGCTCCTCGTTGTCGAAGGCACGTGCTTTATCAATCAGGCGATTGAGGCGTTCGCGGTGACGTGTGTCGCCTGCGGGTAGGTGAGTGGTGATTTGCTCGGCCGCCCAGCGCACGGCACTTTCATTACTATCTGAGAGTAGCCGTGAGCGTAGTTCCTCGGCGGCACTGGTGAGTGCTGGGCCGTCGGTCGAGACGTCGATCAGTGTGAGAAAGCCGCGTGCGTGGCTATCGCCAGGGTGTGCAGCTAGATTGAGTAATGCCAAGAGCGCAGCGCCTGCTGCGTTATCGACTGCGGGTTTGATGGCGGATCCGGTATGGATTGGTAGTGAGCAGTTCTCGCGTAGGTAGTCGGCGACTTCGTTGGCGTCAGCATTTTTACGCACTAACACGCCAACACTCATGCCGCGTTCGATTGGCTTGAGGTCTTGAAGTAATTTGAGGATCAGTTCGTTGCGTGTGGGGCTGTCGTTTTTCTGCGCTTCAATCCAGCAACTGAAGCCACTTAAGCCTTTGGTGGCAGGGGATGCTTCGTGCGTTTGCCATGCACGTGCCCAGCGCATGGCGGCATCGGTAGAGAAGGTTTCGGCTATCAGGGCGTGGTCTTCAAAAACCTCGTTGACCGCGTCGAGGATGGGCGGAGCTGAGCGCCAAGACATTGAGAGCGGTTGTTTCACGATACGATTTGCGCCGCCGACGTTGTAGTTCGCTTGGATATCGTGAAATAGGCGGTCGTCGCTGTTGCGCCAGAGGTAGAGGCATTGCTTGGTGTCGCCGACGTAGAAAAAGGATCGCTCACCGGAGTCGTCTTGCACGATTTCGTCGATGAGGTTGGCCACGACTTCCCACTGCGGGCGGCTAGTATCTTGGAATTCATCGAACAGCCAGTGGTCAAATTGACCGTCGAGGCGGAAGTCCATCAGTTGCCGCGTCATCGGATCGTCTCCGCCCATCGGCGAGCCTGCGGAGTCGGGTGCGAGGAGGTGAGTCAAATCGGCGAAGGCGAGGCGGCCAGGGCGGCGCACGATACGGTCGTAGTTGTCGTGATAGGCCTGTAGAATGCGGTGCACGCCTTGGGTGTTTTCGAGCGCCCGTTTCAGGTGGTGCCAGATGACGGCGCGTAAGCAGTCGGCAAGGGCATTGCAGAGTGCGCTGCTGAGTGGTAGCTCTTTACGTACTTTGATAGTCGCTTGCCCGGCGAGGATGTCGGGCGCGGCTGCCAGTGCATTGTTGAGTAATGTGTTGAGTTTTTCGTTGCCGCCGTAGTTGCGAATCGCGGTGGCCGCCGAGTTAAAATCATTGATCTGTGCTTTGCCGAGATCGTCGGGGAGGGCGGCGAGTAGATTGTTGGCCAGCTGCTCCCAGTCGGGTGCGGCACTGGTTTGCCAGGGGCAACCTTGTGGCCAGATAGTGGTGGCTTGTCCCCAGCGATCGGCATCGGGGGTGTCGAGGTAGACTGTGTACAGCTGCTCGATGAACTCGGAGACGACTTTTTCAATGCTGCGTGC
>JBLHTV010000062.1:0-9407 GCA_047627755.1 Lentimonas sp.
GGTGGACGCGGTGGAGCGAATTGGGACGATGCCACACAAATCGAGATGCCTGGCGCGTGGGATCGCCATCTGATGCCCTCCGGCGCATGGCAACATCCGCGCGGCATCATGCATGGACTCGCCAACGGAAACATACGCGAGAAATCAAACGAGCATAATTTGCTCGAAGCCTTCGATGGCGACGACTCCAGCTACCCTGACGGCCTCATTACTGCAGAGGCCATAGCGCAGCTCAGCCAATTGGCCAACGCCGAGCAGCCCTTCTTCCTAGCAGTCGGCCTGATCCGCCCGCATCTACCGTTCGGTGCTCCTAAAAAGTATCTCGACCTCTATGCCGACGTCGAACTACCGCCGATCCCCCATCCACAAAAGCCCAGCCATCAAACGACCTGGCACGGCTCTGGTGAGTTCATGCAATACAACCGCGGGCAACGCGACCCACGCACCGACGCCGAATTTGCCGACACCGTGCGCCGCCATTACGCAGCCTGTGTCAGCTACGCCGACGTACAAGTGGGCAAGATCCTAGATCAACTCAAAAGCACTGGCCAAGCAGACAATACCATCACCCTAATCTGGGGCGATCACGGTTGGCACCTCGGCGAGCATTCGATCTGGGGCAAGCACGCACTCTTCGAAGAGTCCCTACATTCCCCATTGATTATCCACACGTCCTACATGCCAAAACCCGGCAAGCAGTCCGCCGCAATCGTCGAGACAATCGACATTTTCCCCACGCTCTGCGACCTCACAGGCCTCGACCAGCCGGACTTCACCGTCGGCCGTTCACTACTCCCACAAATCCAAGACCCACAGGCCAAAGGACACACCGCCATCGCCTACACAGGCAGAGCGCAAACCATCCGCACAGAGAACCACCGCCTGACCCTACATAAGAATGGCACCACCGAACTCTACGATCATCGCCAACCCGACGCTGAGACAACCAACTTGGCGGCAGGTCAACCAGAAGTCGTCACGCAACTCAGCGCACTCCTGAAAGAGCGCATAAGATGAAAAAAAACAAGCACCTCGATGACGATATTTGTCAATATATTCAATAATTAAAAATTCTATTAAGTGGTATCAGACGAACTATAAAACAGCTCAAAGCAAACACAATCAATTGATGATCAATAGATTATAATAAATAAAAGCACTCAAAAAACGTGCCAAATATCATTTTATAAAATAAATCCCTTAAAAAAACTCATTGATTCCAACAAAGTTTTTTGCATAAATGGCACTTCTATATCAATTCAGTGTCTGCATCCCATCAACATACATACTATTTATGGCTTCACAAAAAAACTCCGCCAACGACCTCGGCTTCATATTAGGCAGCTTGCTGCTCCGCATTTGGCTCGGCATGCGCTCGATTCAAGCCGGCATTGAAAAATTCGCCGGCACCAACAACAGCGATAAAGACGTCCTCATCGATGGCGCTCCAAACGCCTACGGCCTCACCGATACAGTGATAGGCAAGATCTACTCTCTAAGCAACTACAACGGCGTGCCAGCACCACTTTACGATAAGTTCAGCACTGAGCCACTGATCCCAAGCTGGGGACTCAGTCTGTACAACATCGTTCTAGGACCCGCACTCATCATCCTCGGCCTGACCGTGCTACTCGGCATCGCCACACGCTCTTCGTTATTCGCAATGGGCTTGCTCTACACCAGCCTGACATTCGGACTGATTCTAATCAAACAAGACGCAGGCATCGCATGGCTCGGCGTGCACATCATTATGGTGGTCATCGCTCTAGGGCTTACGAAATACGATCGTATCACCATCACCAAAAAGTGGTAACCTCTAGCAACCCACAGTTATGAACTTAAAACTCCCAATTCTCACGCGACGCGACTTCCTCACTAAGTCCACACTCGGCGCAGGCCTAGTGCTCGGCGCACCCGCCATTCTACGCGCTAAAGAAGCAGGCGCCCCTGCCGACGACATCCGCGTCGGCTTCATCGGTTGCGGCAAGCAACACGAGGTGCTATTCAATGCGATGGTCAACATCCCGGGCATTCGCTACGTTGCCGCCTGCGATATAATGAAAGCCCGCGTCGGTCGTACCTTTTCTACCATCAAGTCGCGCTTCGATACCAACATCAACCGCTACCTCGATGTCGAGGAGATGCTCGAAAAAGAAGAGCTCGATGCGGTATTTGTTTCCACACCCGACTTTTGGCACGCACCGCACACCATCATGGCACTCGAAGCCGGCTGCGATGTGTATTGCGAAAAGATGATGTCCAACACCCTCGAAGGCGCTCGCAGTATAGTCGCCGCGATGGATCGCACTGGTAAACTCTGTCAAATCGGTCACCAACGCCGCAGTAATCCGCGCTATCGCTACACACTGGATCAGCTCATCAAAAAGGAAGAAATTTGTGGCCAAATCATCAACATTAATGGCCAGTGGAATCGCGCACTCAGCTCATCTCAGGACATCGTATCCAAGCCATCAATCCTGCCAGACGCTGAAACACTTCGAAAGGCCGGCTTCAACACGGGTGCCGACCACGAACTCTCACTCGATGAGCTCCGTCACCGTTTCTTAAACTGGCGCTTCTACACCGATCTCTCTGGCGGACCCATCTCCGACCTCGGCGCCCACCAAATCGACATTTTCAATTGGTACTTAGGCTGCCAGCCGACTTCGCTCATGGCGTCCGGAGGTCGTAGCTACTTTAAAGATCGCGAACACTTCGACAATGTCATGTGCATCTTTGACTATGATACCCCACAAGGTCATGTACGTGCGTCCTATCAAGTATTGACCACCACCAGTGCTGGCGGCGGTTATTATGAATCCTTCATGGGGGCCGAAGGCACCATCATCATTTCTGAGCGCGAAGCCTACACCAAGATTTACAAAGAATCGGGTGCCGACAGCGCTAAATGGGATAATATGGTGCGCCGCGGTTTCCTCAAAAAAGAAGCCGCCGGCAAAGCCGCTGGTGGCGCCGATGCCATCGCCTCCTACGAGTCGGCACCACCCGACGAATATGCACTGCCTGGTGGCCTGAGCAAAGCACCGCACCAGCCGCATATCGAGAATTTCTTGGACACCATTCGTGGTAATGCCAAGCTGACCTGCGATGCCCGCCATGCCCTCGAATCCGAAGCACCGATTTACTGGGTCAACCAAGCGGCAGAATCCAAAGAAACCATATTCTTTACCGACGAACATCTACACACATAGAGAAGCTTGAGAGCTGAGACTAGAGAGCAGTGCTTTCACTGCACATCCAATCAAACACTTCCAATCAACAACAATACCATGAAAAACCTCATACTACTTCCCATTGCCTGCAGCGCATTAATTTTCACTGCCTGTGGCGACAACGCAGCATCCGACGACAGCGCATCTGCTCCTGAAGCAGCTGCCAGCAGTGGCAGCATGCCACTCATCACCGAGATTCCACCGGAATTAATCGAAGGCACACCGCAGCCAATCAAAGTTGATAACCTAGAAAAAGCACCCAACAGCGCGCCCGTAATGATGGTTCCTGAAGGCACCGTGCTTCTCTCTGCTGGCAAGACCGTCACAGGTAGCGACGACTTCCCTATCATTGGCGAGCTCGAGTACGTCACTGATGGTGACAAGGACGCTGGCGAAGGCTACTTCGTCGAACTAATGGACGGCGCACAATGGGTACAGATCGACCTCGAAGCCGAAGCTGAGCTGGCTGCGATTTGGATGTGGCACTACCACTCGCAAAAGCGTGCTTACCACGACGTTATCGTGCAGGTCTCGAACGATCCTGAGTTCGCAACTGGTGTCACCACGTTATTCAACAACGACTACGATAACTCAGCCGAACAAGGCAAAGGTTCCGACAAACCGTACGTCGACACACGCTACGGCAAGCTCATTGATGCCAAAGGCACCAAGGCACAATACGTCCGCCTCTACAGCAACGGCAACACCGCCAACGACATGAACCACTTCATCGAAGTGGAAGTCTACGGCAAGTAAGCAACGTATTCAGATTTCAACGACAAAGGCCCGCATCTTATGATGCGGGCCTTTTTTGTGCGCAGCCAGTAGGTAAATCAAACGCGCCCTCTGCGAGAGGCATGTCCTTAACCACACCTTTTAGACTACACATTCATCACAGCATAGGCCTGCTGAAGTGCTTCGATAGCGTCGCCCTTAGGCATGAACTCATGGCCGACGTATTGATCGTAGCCGGTCGCAGCGATCGCATTTGCCACGCCGCGGTAATTGATCTCCTGAGTATCGTCGAGGTCATGACGCCCTGGCACACCGGCGGTATGGTAATGCCCAATCCATTTGGAGGCACGCTGAAGATTGCGGATCAGATTCCCTTCCATGATCTGCATGTGATAAATATCGAAGAGGATCTTGCAGCGCGGGCTGTTGACCATTTCGCACAGCGCCACTGCCCAGTCAGTGCGGTCGCAAATGTAATGCGGGTGATCGACCGTGGTGTTGAGCAGCTCCATGTTCAGGTTCACTCCCCTCTCTTCGGCATAGGGCACAATCCGTCGCAAGCCTTCGGCGCAGATGCACAGCGTCTCATAATCGCTCTCCTGCGGATTGCGGTGTCCACTCAAAATGATGATCCCAGGAATCTTATATTTCGCCGCTATATCGATCGACTCGCGCAGTTCTGCTTCGAGGCGGTCGTGATGACTGCGACGCGAAAAGCCTTCGGCATGCGAGCCCTCCGTGGGCGAAACGTGTTCGTGCCCAACCATCGAAACCACGCGCAGATCTCTAGCACGTACTTCTTCGACAATCGCTTCGAAGTCATCTTCACGGTTCCAAAGTTCCACCGCAGGAAAGCCGATCGCCTTCACCTCGTCGAGAAAGTTAGCAAGACTCATCGAGCCTGGCTTGAGCATGGGAATGACTACGCTTTGCTGAATCATGGGAGGAATAGATTATTTCAACGGAGTATGCGCTTCGTCCATAAAGCGCTTCATCTTGTCGACGATCTCAGGATACTGGTTAACGAGATTCTTGGTTTCACCGAGATCATCTTTCAGATTGTAAAGTTCGATCGAATCAAAGCCCCCGCCCTGCTCCTGACTTTCAGCGATTTGCACGGCTTTCCAGTCTCCTTGGCGTAGCGATCGTGAACTGTATGGCTTCGCATTCCCGCGTATGAATTCATGGTAAATGTATTTGTGCGGTGTCTGCTCCCCCTGCCCAAGCAATGTCGGAACGATGGAAATTCCATCGCTTTGCACAGGGGTCGGTTGACCAGTCAGTTCGGCCATCGTCGGCACGATATCCCAGAAAGCGCTCAGGTGGGCACTCGTACTCCCTGCGGCAATCTTGCCAGGCCAACGCACCAAGAACGGCGTGCGAATGCCGCCTTCGTAGAGATCACGCTTGATGCCTCTTAGCGGACCATTGGAATCCCAAAAATTCGGATCATGCCCACCCTCGCGATGCGCACCGTTGTCACTGGAAAAGAGGATGATCGTACTTCCATCGATTCCTAATTCCACCAGCAGATCGAGTAATTCACCAATCTGGTTGTCGAGGTTTTCCATCATCGCGGCAAAGCCAGCGATCGGATTTTGAACGGGCGGGCAGTCCTCTCCCAGCCCCGCACTATATTTACCAATCTTGTCATCAAATTCTGGATACACCTTGCGCCACTTCTCATGCAGTGCTTTGGGGGCGTGCATCGCGGCATGCGGAACGGCCGTCGGAATATAGCAAAAGAATGACTCCCCAGCTTCGGCGCTCTCTTGAACAAACTTAAACGCATCCGCCATGATCAGGTCGTGCACAAAAGTGCCTTTCTCAAGCGGCTCTTCGACACCATCGCGCACAAAGCTACTGGGATAATAGGTATGGGCAATCATTTGGCTCTTCCAACCAGTGTAGTGGTCGAATCCGTGAGTCAGCGGATTGGGCGCGCCTGTAAGGTTCGTCTCCCCTAGCCCCCACTTGCCGAAGGCACCGGTGGCGTAGCCAGCGTTTTTAAACAGACGCGGCAGCGTCGTCATCTCCGGATCCAGCGCGTAGCCGTTCTCATTACCATTGCCACGGCAATGCACGTGCCCGGGATGCTGCCCGGTCATCAGGACGGCGCGCGAGGGTGAGCACACCGTGTTACCGGAGTAGTGATCCGTAAAACGCATGCCCTCAGCGGCGAGACGGTCGATATTCGGCGTCTTGAGCTTTTGCTGCCCATAGGAACCGAGATCACCCAGGCCGAGGTCGTCGGCCATAATATAGATGACATTGGGAGTCTGCACTGGCTTTGCGGCCGTTGCGTAAACGCTGCTTAAAATGATACTCCCCGTTGTGAGGAGTAGAGTTGAAATAATGTGACGTTTTATACGGGAATTAGAGCTATGTCTCATGAATAGTATAGGGATTGAAGATCGAGTTACTCAGGGCGAAGCGAATCTCGTTCCTTCCAAATGCAGGACAGCGAAGTGTGGGAGGGACCACCTCCGTGTGGTCTGCATTGCCTCTGAGCTTATCTAGCTGCGGTCCACGCGGAGGCGGACCCTCCCCGATTGCAACGCGAAAACGTTCCACAGCAATCAGAACTCAGGAACAAGCCGCATCCCCCCGAAGCGTATACGGCTGAAAAATGAATGTTCACGCTTAGCCATTAAGCGTCCAGCCCTTGCGATACTGTTTCATTAGATACTGGTTGACCGCAGCATCGTTGGTCACAGCGCCAGTCGCACCGTCATACACAAGTTCCTTACCTGCGCGATAAGCCGCAAGACCGAGGCACATATTCTCAATCATGTTGGCGCTATATTCGAAATTGCAGGCAGTCTCGGTTGGTTTGCCATTTTTGCAAGCAGCCGTCCACTGTTTCTGAAAGTTCCCGAGGTCACTCTGCAACTCATCTTCAGGACGCGGCTTATAGTAAGTCATGTTACCAGACTTACCATCAGGAATGATCAGCCGTTTACCAAAGTCAGAAACAACAAACCCTTTATCACCCTTAAACATCGCACCGTGCCCGATCTTATTCAGATCAACCCAACCATTTGGTGAGCTAGGCATCGCACCACCTTGAAACCAAGTGCAACGGATCTTCTCGCGCCAGTCATTACGCGGCAGCATAAAGCTAGTGGTTAAATTGACAGGAGTCACATCAGGGTTCAACGCTTCCGTTGATTTGGACTTCACACTTGTTGGCAACCCAGCATCGAGCACATTCCAAGCGAGATCCATCGTGTGACTTCCCATATCGCCCATTTGGCCAATGCCGAAGTCCCAATACATATTCCAACTGAGACAGCCCGAACCAGGCCCTCTAGTTTGCTCAAAGTAGCCAGGGTGATACGGGTGCTCAAGCGATGGTCCGAGCCATAGATCCCAATTGAGCGTAGATGGCACCGGAGTGCCGCCAGGCAGATACCCTGGCTTAGGGATCTGACGATTCCCCCACACGTAGACTTCTTTCAAATTACCAATCACACCGTCCTGAATGCACTCGCGCAGGCGGTTGAAGTTGGGTATGGCATGACGTTGCATCCCCACTTGTGTTGCAAGTTTGTCTTTTTTAGTCAGATAAGTCTCACGCACTGTGCGCGCCTCATTCACCGATATGCAGAGCGGCTTCTCCATGTAAACATGCAGATCTCGGTTCATCGCCCAGTTGGCAATAAAGGCGTGATGATGATCGGGCGTGCAACACAGCACCGCATCGAGCCCCGGGTGGTCGAGACACTTCCGCCAGTCCTCATAAACCGTTGCCTTAGGAAACTCCTTCTGTGCATAGGGTAAATTGAGTTGGTTGACGTCACAGATCGCGACGACGTTCTCATCTTTGAGCGTGCCGTAGTGCGCACGCGCCCGTCCGTAGGATCCAATGAGCGCGATATTCAGCTTATTATTAGCTGCAGCACCGAAAATGGAACTGGACGGCATCAACATAAGACCAGCACCTGCAAGTGCGCTTCTGGTCATGAAATCTCGACGATTAGAAATAGGAATGGGGGAGTTCTTTTTCATTATTTTAATTTGGGTTTAAAATGTAATAGACTTAAAAAATTATGGGAGTATCGGATTCAGTTCGTTGCCATCCGCATCGACTGGATACAGCGCTCCCTCGGCCTCCAACTGTGCGACCATCGCTTGCACCATTGCGTGCAGTTTTTCTGGATTCGAATGCGCCAAATTTTGCGACTCGGCAAAGTCGTCCTTTAAATTAAACAGCTCATAGTGAGAGCTCTGCTTGTTCAGTTTCGGATAGTAATGATAGACCAGCTTCCAATCGCCATTGCGATAGCTGGTAAAATACTTGCTGCGATGGGCGTGCGGGAAGTGCATTAAAAAAACATCGGGATGTGCATCATCGCTTTCACCGCAAAGCAGTTTGCTCAAGCCGTAACCATCGTAGATATGACCAGCTGGATTGGTCGCACCGGCGACTTCAAGAATCGTCGGATACAGATCCATGATCGTGCCAAGTTGAGTCTGAATCGCGCCTTGCGCAATCGGTAGACGTTGCTGCTGGGGATTTGCTGCATCTGGTTTTGCCCACGCAGCGATAAACGGCACGCGCATGCCGCCTTCGTAGTGCGTGGCCTTCTTACCCAGCAACGGTGCAGAGCTGGCGACCGCGTGCGTGCCCCCGAGCGGCCCATCGCTACCGTTGTCTCCAAGAAAGAAAATCAATGTATTTTCAGCGACGCCGAGCCTTTCAAGGTGATCCATAATGTCGCCAAGTGACTTGTCCATGCCCTCGACCAAAGTCGCAAAGGCTTGAGCCTGCTTTGATTTATCAGAGCCCGCGTAATTTGGCGCAAAACGTGGGTCCGAATGGAACGGTGAGTGCAAGGCATAGTGCGACATCATCAGAAAGAACGGCTCTTCAGCTTGTACTGATTTAGATATCTCCTTGTTGGCTTCCAAGGTAAGTGCCTCTGTCAAAAACGTATCGGTATCGAAATACGCCTCCAGATGCGGCACTTGATGCGTCGCCTCCTTCCCATACTTAGGATGATTGCCATAATGATCCTGCCCATAGTAACTCTTTGGCTGCCCCCATGCGGCGCCACCAATGTTCACATCGAAGCCGAGGTTCAAAGGATCTTCACCCTCCGAACCCACCGGTCCGAAGTGTGCTTTGCCAAGAAATAAAGTGCGGTAGCCTGCGCCTTGTAATACACGTGGCAAGGTGACGTCAGCCTTCTTCAAGCCGATCCAATTCCACGCCTGCGGACCAAATTGCCCACGGTTGTTGCTATGAGGCGCAATCCACTGCGTAGTGGCATGACGCGTGGCGTTTTGCCCGTTCATCACAGTCGCTCGGGTCGGCGAGCACACACTCTGCGCATAGAAAGTGCTAAAGCGTGTGCCCTGTGCAGCGAGGCGCGCCATGCTCGGCGTGCGATACCATTCGTTGAGCGGATAGACCACTGGCACTCCGTCGGCGTC
>JBLHTV010000063.1:0-9217 GCA_047627755.1 Lentimonas sp.
CCAACAAGACGGATTAAAAAAAGCGCTTCAAGCCAATGCAATGGTGGGTGGCGATAATGCGTCACGGAGCATTGCAATCGGAATGGTATTGGGTGCCTATAAAGGGGTTCATGCAATCCCAAGTGCGTGGCAGGAGACACTGGATCAATGGGACTATTGTGAGAACCTCCTCAATCAGCTTCCACTGTTAAAACATCGATAAGCCTCCCTCCAATGAAACAACACGGGAGACTCAGGAGAGCTCCCGAACAAAAGAAGACATAGGCTAGCAGAGCTGCTTTCTGCCCTATGTCCCTAGACCAAAATAAATAATAACTGAGATCAATTCCGCCGTCACCGAGACACTGCTCTATCACAAGCAGACCAAGTATCATTTCCATCGCTATGCGAGGTCCGCCGGTACCTATATTGGGCCAATCAGCCCAACCCCTTCCGTTCCTATGAAGGAGTGACACCAGTCAGGCTTCCGTTGCTGCAAGAAGACCCGGCGAGCGAGCAGCTGGCTTTGTATGAAAGAAGCCGCAACGCGTTCCAGGATTTTACCCGCGAAACCATCGGCGCGTTTCTTGAGCTGTCGCTCTGGTTAACCAGAGCAAGTCTACATAAAAGGACCGACCTCAATGGCGCTTGGGTCAAGGCCAGGGAAAGGTTTCAAGAGTCGGTCGGTGGGTGGACGATGATGCGGGCTCCGGGGTTGTTTTTCAGGTAGGCAAAGGCCCAGCCCAGGAGGACGGCGAGCTTGTTGCGGAAGCCGATTAGAAAAAGGATGTGGACGAGCAGCCAGGCCACCCACGCAAGGAAGCCTCGCAGCTTCAATCTGCCGGACTTCACCACGGCGACGTTCTTGCCGATGATCGCCATCAGCCCTTTGTCAAAGTAACGGAACTTGGGCCGGAGAGAACCTTTTCGGTCGGCGAAGTCGGGTTGCAATCGCGCTTCTTCCTTGAGCACCTTGGCGACGTGCTCGCCCATTTGGGTGGCGGCAGGGGCGACACCGGGCACGACGACGCCTCCACGGTCGGTCATTTTTACTAGGTCGCCTGCGACAAAGATGTCGGGGTTTCCAGGAATCGACAGATCTAGCTCGGGCGTGATCCTTCCGGCAGCATCGGCAAGTGGTACTCCTAGTTGGCGGGTGAGCGGGTGGGCTTCAACACCGGCGGCCCAAATAATGGCGGCTGATTCGAGCGAAGTGCCGTCGGTGAATCGCAGGCAGCGGGCTTCCACGCTGCTGACTCGGTGTCCGGTCCGCACATCCACGCCAAGCGACTCAAGACGGTGTCTGGTGTATTCGCTTTGATCATCATCGAAGGCGGTAAGAAGTCGCGGGGCATCTTCGATCAAGATGATCTTAAGATCGGAGGTGTCGAGGCGGCGGAACTCGTCTTTCATCGCTTTGTGAACGAGGCTGGCGAAGGCGCCGGCGAGTTCGACTCCGGTCGGACCTCCTCCAACGATTGCTACCGTCATGAGTTTTTTTCGCTCAGCGAGGTCGGTGGTGCGCTCGGCAAGCTCGAGGTTGGTGAGGATCATGCGACGGACCGATTGGGCGTCGGCAAGCGACTTCAGGCCGAGGGTGTGCTGCTCCCATTCGGGGTTCCCAAAGAACGAGGTTCGTGCGCCTGCTGCAAGTAACAGGTAATCCCATTCATATTCGGTTCCCGAAGCTCCCGTGGCGGTCTTGGCTTTGGGATCGAGCTTCTTGATGTCGTCCATCAGGACGGTGACGTTCTCAGCCTTGGCGAGGACCTGTCGAATCGAGCGGGCGATATCTGGTGCGGCCAGCGAGGCGGTGGCCACCTGATAGAGCAGTGGCTGGAAAAGGTGATGGTTGGTGCGGTCAATGAGAGTCACCGTAAAACGGGAGTCGCCAGCCAGCTTACGGGCGCACTTGATGCCGGCAAAGCCGCCTCCGATGATCAGTACTCGCCGTGTCAATTTCTTTGCTTGCTTCGTCATTTGTCGCACAATGCCATGGGCCACTAAATTAGCAAGAGAGAGCGTGTAAAAAATTAGAAGACACGCACAACTCTCATGGAAAAATAGTCAGAAGGCGAAAAGGGATCATGTCGTTAGAAGGCGAAAAGGGATCATGTCGTCATGTTTATAATTGACGTGCCGCGCACCGACTAACTTTCATTCTAATTACATGACTACACGACCGATTCTCAGTTTTTTTCTTAGCGCCTGCTTATTCATCGCCGCTCAGAATACGATGGCTGATGGTGATGTCGTAGAGGTCTACAACACCTACTGCATGAGCTGCCATGGTGAGAATCTGGAGGGTGGTCTCGGTACCAATCTACTCGACGAGGATGCATGGAAACGAGTTGGGGAAGGAAAGGGCTTCATCGAATATGTAAAAGAAGGAAACATCGATGCGGGGATGCCGTCTTTTGCCGGTGCCATCGAGGATCCAATGATTCGAGCGCTTGAGATTTACATCGATGAACAGCGCAAAAAAACGGCTGAAAAAGGACAGTCTAAGGCCGTGCCAGTCGATGGGGTGTACAAAAGCAAGGAGCACGATTTCCGTGTGGAGACAGTGGTTGAAGGTGTCGACACGCCTTGGTCCATGGCCTTCATCTCTGAAGACAGTATGTTAATCACTCAGCGTTCAGGGATGCTGCGGATCTTCGAAAAAGGGAAGTTGCTCGAACCAGTGAAGCATACGCCGGAAGTCTGGGCCGTGGGGCAGGGGGGCTTACTCGAGGTGGCCTTACACCCAGATTATGCAACGAATGGCTGGATCTATTTAACCTATGCGGATAGTCTGGACACGTCCGTTGAGAAACCTATCGCGATGACAAAAGTCGTCCGGGGTCGAATCAAGGACCTCACTTGGGTTGATGAAGAAGTCATCTTCGAGGCTCCCGTGGCGCATCACAACGCCGGGGGGCTCCATTTCGGCTCACGCCTAGTCTTTAAGGATGGCTACCTGTATATCAGTATCGGCGAGCGTGGATTTAAAGACGATGCCCAAGACCTGACTTTGCCAAATGGTAAGATTCATCGGCTTCACGACGATGGCAGAATTCCCTCGGACAATCCCTTCGTGGATCAGGAGGATGCCTATGCCAGTATTTGGGCTTATGGTGTGCGTAACCCTCAGGGACTTGACCTGCATCCTGTGACGGGTGAGCTGTGGGAGTCTGAGCACGGCCCTCGTGGTGGCGATGAAATCAATATCATCAAGAAGGGGGCCAACTATGGTTGGCCAGTGATTAGCTTTGGCATGAACTACAACGGCAAGCCGATGGTGGATAGCACCGAAGCACCTGGCATGGAGCAGCCATTACTTTATTGGATTCCTTCGATCGCGGTATGCGGTATCGATTTTTATGAAGGAGATGATTTTCCGTCTTGGAAATACAACCTTTTTGCGGGTGGCTTGAGGGCCAAGGACCTTCATCGTCTGGTCATTGAAGAGGGTAAGATCGTAGAAGAAGAAATAATTTTGTCAGGCTTAGGCCGAGTTCGAGACATCGCAAGTGGTCCGGATGGTTATCTTTACCTGGTACTTAATGCTGAGGATCGAATCGTCCGGTTAGTTCCAGTTCAGTGATCGAATTGCCTTTCAATCCATCATCAGTAGGGTGAAAGAGACTAAACTGTTAGTCGTGTAATCCCTCGCCACAGGCACCGCTGCCTATTTTTTGTTAGCCTATATATGTCCTCTCACCTCACCATAATTACTTGCCTGCGACGACGTATACACATCCCGTTCACGTTGATCGCTTTGTTTGCGACGTATTCTCTAAATGGGCAAGAGCGTGAGTTTAGCTTGCCCGCGCTGGCCCCCTTTGAGGTGACCTCTGAGCGCAGTTGGGGCACATTAGATGCACTGAACGGACAAGATCGCATATGGCATACCGACGCGATTACACAGACAGCACCACGCACATTGGATCAAGTGCTGTATCAAGAACCATCTTTTTCTTTGTATCGCCGTCAGAATTCACTCTTCTCGGCACCACAGGCTCAGGGGGTGAGTTTACGTTCGATTGGTGCGACAGCAGCGCCGCGGACCTTGGTCTTGCGTGATGGCATTCCACAGAATGATCCTTTCGGTGGTTGGGTGCCATGGGCGCGCTATACGCCTGGTAGTATTGAATCCGCGCGTATTCTGCCGGGAAATCAAGCTGCGGCCTGGGGCCATCAGAGCGCTGGCGGCGTGATAATGATCGACAGTGTGTTGCCGCAACAGGAGATGCATCGCGCGCAGTTCACGGTGGGTTCTTTCAACACCATCGCCGCCGATACCCAGCACAGCTTCACCCATGGTCGTCATGGGTTCTACATTAATCTAGCGACCTCCGATAGTGATGGCGATGACTTGATCGATTCCAGTGACCGCGGGTCGATTGATGAATCCGCCGATTTCGAGACCAGTGGTGTCGATGTGCGGCACCATTTTCAGATTAATGAAGCAATCCGTTTGGAGTCGGCAGTCAGCTACTACCAAGAAGACCGCAGCAACGGCACACCCGCAACGCATTACAATACGGAGGCGTGGGACCTGTCATTGCGCTTAGTTGGAAACTTCGAAGATCAGGAGTGGAGCGCATCCGTCTATTATCAGAATCGCTCGTTGGATAGTGTCTTCAGTTCCGTCAATGCAGATCGCAGCGCAGAAACGCCAGTGCTGGATCAATATGATACGCCGGCTGACGGAGTGGGCGGGAATGTCGTCTTTGCGACGGAGGACTTTCAACACATTCGTTTGGTAATGGGGGCAGACATACGTCACCTCGATGGAGCCACACATGAGGATGTGTTAATTCCAAATCGCCGCCGCAAGGCCGGCGGCGAACAGACGATCACGGGGGCATTCGTCACACTCGCTAACCAGCCTGAGCAGCTCAATCAGTATGAACTGAATGTACGCATGGATTATTGGTCGCTGAATGATGGTTACCACACTGAAACTTCGAAGTCCACTGGAGTGCAGACGCGCGACGATCATTACAGCGATCGTAATGATTGGGAGCCTTCGATCAGCGTGGCGACTGCGCATCGGTTGGCCGACTCACTGCGATTGAACCTTGGCAGTGGCTATACATTTCGCCTGCCCACCATTAATGAGCTCTATCGTCCATACCGAGTAGGTGGCGACATTACCGAGGCAAATACGGATCTGAATCCAGAGCGTTTTTTCAACTTGGAAGCAGGCTTAACGTGGCAAGCCCATGAGCAGCTTTCGTTGCGCACGGGCGTTTTTCAATATTGGATCGATGATGCGATCGCGAACGTTCGCACGACAGCACCTGCAGGCGTCTTTGTGCCACTGGGCGGTAGTTATAATCAGAGGCAGAACGTCGATTCTGCAACGGTATTTGGCTGGGAAACTAGACTCGAGTATGCGGCAACGGACACGCTGACCTTTGCACTGAATTATCTGTATACACAGGCGGAGTTCGAAGATTCCAATGTGCAACCCGAGCTCGAGGGTAACAGCTTTCCACAAGTGCCGACGCACAAAGCGACCGCATCGGTTGATTATCAAATCAACCAGCAGCTGCTGTTATTTGGTTCCATCGAATATGGCTCCTCACAATACGATGATCCTTTGAATGATCGTAAGCTGACGGATTATATAACTGGGCAGGTGGGCGCTTCGTATCAGTTGACTCATGCGATCCGTCTGGTTGGCCGTGTAGACAACTTCGCCGATGCCACCGTGATTACCGGCGAGCGTAGTAATGGCGAGCGTAGTATTGCACCTGGTCGTTCCTTTTGGCTCTCAATCTTAATTGATTGGTAGAGGCAGTAAAAAGAGAAAGTAGAAAGGGTCTTTCATCTTGATACTCTAGCCCCTTTTTCAGCCCCTAGCTATGAGGCAGTTCCAATGCCCCACTGAATTCGCTTCCTGAGCTGGCTCATGATGAAGTAAGGCCAGCCAGGCGGGCAGTATACTGAATAGTGCGGTCTACGCGATCTAATCGCACGCATGCGCTTGCATGACTTCCATGTCGACGAACTCCAGCGCCGAGGCATGGGTCGCAACCAGTCGTAACTTAGGTGCCACGCCCGCTTCAAAGGCCTCAATCCAACGGCCCATACACAGACACCAGAAATCTCCTGACTGGAGTCCAGGGAAACCATATTCCAGCAAGGGCGTACTCAAATCGTTACCGCGCGCTGCGGTAAATTCTAAAAACGCATCGGTCACCTGCACGCAAACCGTGTGCATGCCTTGGTCTTCTCCACAGGTATCGCACTTTCCATTCCGATAAAATCCAGTCATCGGATCAGAGCTACATTCAATTAATTCACCTCCCAAAACATTTCGTGCCATGGGGCTAGGTTTACACAGCTTACAATGAAGTCAACAAAGGGCGCACTTCTGAGATTCGAAAAGAGAGATTCGAAAAGGAGTCGTTCTGTAATTCTTGTAGTCCAATGATTAAAACACGCTCGAACGTCACGACTTCGACATCATCCCTTCCTGACTTCTGTGTTCTTGTTCGTGTTTGCTACACAACACCGTGTTTGTCGTCGCAGGCGCCCCAAAAGTGATTAGGCCACACCACTTAGAGTGTCCTCTACGTGGTGTGGCCTAGCGGGCACAGAATTTTTTGCTTATTGCTTGGTTACTCTTTCGACACTGCTTACCGCGCAGCTTTCGGTCTGGCTTCCACATGATCAACCGAGATGTCACGCAAGTAGCGGAAATACTCCGAATCGGTGCCTAGCACGAGGGTGGAAGTATTACCCACAGTCTTAGAATAGCTCTCTAGAGTGCGCAGGAAGGCATAAAATTCTGGATCGGCTCCGAATGCCTCGCTGTAAATACGGGAAGCCTCGGCATCGGCGCGACCGCGAATGCCTTCGGCCTCACGGTTGGCCTCTGATTGAATCACCGCCAGTTGACGCTTGGTATCGCCATCGATCTCGGCGGCACGGCCTTCACCCTCAGAGCGAAACTGCTCTGCGATGCGCTGACGCTCAGCGATCATACGGTCGAAGACACGCTGCTCCACCGCTTCGACGTAGTCGATACGCTTGATGCGGATGTCGATTAGCTCGATGCCCAGCCCAGGCATTTGACTGGCGGCTTGAATGAAGATGGACTTCACCAGTTCTTGGCGTCCGGTCTTCACTTCTTGAAGCAGTGTTTCATCGTCACCTTCGCCTGCTAGTTTCGCGCGTGCCAAATCCTCCTCACTCACTTTCCAATCTTTCGAGCGCACGATCTCGACTAGATCACTGGAAGAAATTTTATCGCGTACCACCGAGTCAAGGATGTCGTTTAGTCGGAGGGTGGCGCCGCGCTCGTTTTGCACACGTTGCATGAAGACGAGCGGATCAGCTATAAGCCAACGGGCGGTGGTATCGACGGAGATAAACTGCTCGCCTCGAGTCGGGATCTGATTCGGATCCCCATCCCATGAGATCACGCGCTTGTCGAAGCGGCGTACCTCTTGAATGAACGGTAGCTTAAAATGCAGACCGGGTGTGGTGACAGGATCACCGACCGGCGCACCGAGCTGCACGACTACGGCCTGCTCGACTTCGTCGAGTACGTAAACCGAGGAGTAAATAAGAATGGCTGCAACTGCCGCGAATATACCGGAACTGATGAGTAAAATTGGATTCTTTTTCATATTTTAACGTTTTGAGGGGAGTTCGATTGGGCTGTCTCCGAGGTTAAGGAGCGGGAGTGGCGCATTACCGGACTGTTCCATGATGAAAATTTTGCCGGCATTAGGGAGCACGACGTCAATCATTTCTAAATACATGCGCTGGCGCGTCACAGCGGGCGCGTTGGAGTATTCTTCGTAAATCGCGGTGAAGCGCTCGGTCTCACCGCGTGCGGCGTTGACGCGTTGCGCGGCGTAGCCCTGGGCCTCAGCGATCACTTGCTTAGCTTGACCTTCTGCGCGCGGGATTACCTGATTGCGACGCTTCTCCGCCTCGTTGATGTAGCGCTCACGCTCCTGCTCTGCCTGATTGACCTCGTTGAAGGCCGGCTTCACTGGCTCGGGAGGCGTCACATCTTGCAACTCGATCGTGCTGATTTGCAGGCCAAGATCGAAATAGTCCATCGCTTTTTGTAATTCCACACGAGCGGAAGTAGCTACTTGTACACGCTTCTCGGTGAGCACATCACTACCGAGGCTATTGCCCACGATTCGGCGCATCACCGCTTCAGAAGTATCACGCAGGGTTTGCTCAGGATCGCGCACCTTATGCAGGAACTTTGAGGGGTCGCTGACCCGATACTGGACGACCCACTCGACATCAATCACCTTCAGGTCACCCGTCAGCATAAGCGACTCATCCTTTTGCGTCTGATTCTTGCTATAGTTCGTTCGCGAACTACTGCTTTGTGCTTCTGAGCGGAAACCAAACTCCTGTTTCAAGATGCGGGCAGTAGGCACCATTTGCGCTGTCTCGATGCCGAAGGGAATCTTAAAATGAAGCCCCGGCTCTTTTTGCCCCACTACTTTGCCGAAGCGTTTGACCACCGCCTCTTCCTCCGGTTGGACAATGTAGTAACTAGTAAACATTCCAATAGCAAGCAGAGCGGCTATCGGCAAAATATAAAGCCACTTGGCTTGTTGGCGAGCTGCGTCCCAATCGATATCATCGAGCGGGTTTCGCGGCATATTTGGCTGCGTATTTCTATTCATAAGTAAGCTGTATTAATGTGCTATATCTAGAAACCAGTCAAGCACGACTGAATTGTAACGATTATTGGTGAATAAGAACTAGAAAGATGACAGGAAAAAGGAAAAGGAGGCAGTCCAATGTTTCATGGTTCCACAGCATCCAGTCGTTGTAATTGCCTCGATTGATCACATGGTAATGTGCTCCCTAAAATTCAATCTGACTCTTCCGTGGCATCACTCAATCGCTGCCATGCTAACCAAAGACTGAACTAGGATCATGAAACATTGGTCTGGCCCTTTTTCAGCCTGGGCATTTCGCAGCGGGAGAGTCAGGGTGTGGGCAAGTTTTATGCTTCTGGCAGTGATGAAAATGAAGCGTATGAAGCGTCGATTATAAACGTAACGAGATTTTCTCTTCGTTGTGCCCCGGCGGGGTGGATCAGTGCTTTCGTTTTTGTGACTAGTCTGCAGTTAAAAGGTGAAAGTTAGCAGCCAGAATTTTGGATGAATTTGATGAGGAAGAAACTGCTATGATTTAATAAAGAAGGAAGACCTACGTCCTGACTTCTTTATTAAAAACATCCACTCAGCTCGTTCTTGGT
>JBLHTV010000064.1:0-9188 GCA_047627755.1 Lentimonas sp.
GCTTGCGGGCTTTCAGATCGAGTTTGCTGGGGTCTAAGCTGAGTGTGTGGCCTTTGCGGCTGTAGTATTTCTCGTTGTAGCTCGGGGTGTCTTCAGCTGCTTCAAAGGCAATGCCGAGCCCTGGGTGCCAACCTTCCAATAGTGCCGGCGCGAAGCGAAAGTAAATGAACACGAAGTCGTGACTCGGATGCATCTTGCCCGCGGCGCGGCGCGAGCGGTAGGGCATGGTCCACTGCTGCGCTTTATTAAAATGGGCACGCGCGCTTGCCTGCCACGAGGCATAGGGAAGAGGCGACTGATCGAGTGTGGCCATTGGCTTAGTGGCCGTCGTCGCTGGCATCGCTGGCATCGCTGGCATCGCTGTTGGCCGGTAGTTCGTGCGGGAACAAGCTGTAGTAAGTCATGATCACCCAGCTGAGCATTAACGGGTAAAGCAGGGTGGTGAGTAGCACCGAGCCAACGATACCGATGATCACACCAGTCCACATCCCGACGACCTCTTTGACCACTAAGATACAAATGGGAATGATGACGACGATGATCGCCAGCACGTAGCCGATCGAAGTGGTGCCGAAGTAGAAGCCCGAGTCTTCTTTCTCCAGTGGCATGTCGCAACCGGTGCAGTGTTTGTTGAGCCGAAACCAATGCTTGAACATGCCGAAGGCGCCGCAGTTGGGGCAGCGTCCGGTCAGGCTGCGTGCTATGATTTCTCCTCGTTCGACTTTCATATATTGGCGCTTATGCAATGACTATAACTGCCCTTTGGCAAGTTCCCATCCTATGTGTAATTATTTCTGCGGCCTCTTCAGGCGGCGTTTTTAATCGAACCTTACCGATCGAGCTGACGGTGCCGTGGTTCTCACTGGCTGCTCGAATAGTAATGACTCGGACGCAGCGAGGGCACTGCAAGCTTTGATCTGGCATAGTGAAAGGAGTGAGGGCGACCCGCCCTCGTTTTATTAGCAGTGGCTCAAGGTGGTCGAGTCGGCCACACGCCTTTCGGTTGAGTGCAGCAGACTGAGTACGCGCCTAGGCTAGCTCAAATTGCCCGAATTTTTACACGATTCATGGCTCGTCATTTGCTGCGGAGTCGGCAGGATGCGGGCATTAAACGGTTTCGCAGAGATGATTTTGCGGGCTGAAAGCAGACAAAACGATGAGCACAGCATTTACAAAACTCGGCATTCCTGACGACCTCAACCAAGGGATCGAAGCACTCGGCATCCTTGAGCCGACTCCAATTCAAGCACAAGCGATTCCCTTCCTGATGGAAGACGGCGGCGACTTGATCGCCCAAGCGCAGACTGGCACGGGTAAGACTGCCGCTTTTGGCCTGCCGCTACTGACCAAGATCGACCCGAGCTTTAAGGAGATCCAGGCGGTGATCATCGCGCCGACCCGTGAGCTCGCGCAGCAGATCGGCAAGCAGTTGTTCCGCTACACGAAATTTTCCGCTAAAATATTTGTCGAAGTCCTCGCAGGGGGTGACAAAATCGATTTGCAGGTTAAAAAATTGCTACGTCCCACGCACATTGTGGTGGCCACGCCAGGCCGCTTCATGGATTTGCTCAAGCTCAAGGCGATTCGTTTACAGTCGGTCCGTCATCTGGTGTTGGACGAAGCGGACGAGATGTTGAGCATGGGCTTTCAAAAGGAGCTGGAGGAGATCTTTAAGCAGACCAAAGACCGAAAGAGCACCTGGTTATTTTCCGCGACCTTCCAAGATCGTATTAAGAGTATGGTCGAGCAGCACATGTCGGCCAAGGCGCACATGATTAAGGTGGATAAAAAGCACGTGGTGAATCAGAATATTGATCACCAGTTTGCGATCTGCTCGCGTGAGGATAAGACCGATTTTATTTATAAGTATTTGATCGCGCATGGCGAAGAGCGCGGCTTGATCTTTTGCCGCACACGTGCGGGCGCGGTTTCACTGGGAGCCGACCTCACAAAGCTCGGCCTCGCAGTCGGCGTTTTGCAGGGCGATCTCAGTCAGAAGGATCGCGATAAGGTGATGCGCTCCTTCAAAAATGAACGCACACAGTTTCTCCTCGCGACCGATGTCGCCGCCCGTGGGATCGATGTCGAAGGTCTATCTTTCGTCATCCAGCACCAGTTGCCGGATGCGATGCAGTATTACACCCATCGCAGCGGTCGCACCGCACGTGCGGGTAAGAAGGGCGTTTCGATTACGTTGATTGAGCCCAAGGAGCGCCGTAAAATTACCCAGTTAGAAAAAGAACTTGGGTTGAATTTCTCGATGGTGGAGTAGTGCTGCGGAGTGCGGCACAAGAGTAGGTGATGAGCACTGAACTGTGGTAAGATGGCTAGGTTCGTCAGCTGCACCACACCTTGATCCATTTAGAGCATCTACATGACCTGTTGTTTGCTCTCGATGATCGCGTCTGCTAGACTCACGGATTCTCAGGTAGGGCCTCAAACTCCTGTTTGCGCTGCTTCATCCACGCGTCCATTGCTGGCGGAGATTGCATCAGCTGCATGATTTTAGCCATGCTTTCAAGATGGGTGGCGTCCTGTTGCTGGAACATTTCCATGCCGTGCTGTTTGCTCAATTCCGTGAGCTCTTCAAATGTATTGGCATGGAACGCTTCGTCGCATGCGCCACCGAGTTGTTTGCAGGTCATTGTTTTCATAGTTTAATGCTGATCTTTATTTCAAGTTATCGTATCATGTATTAAGGCGTTGGTTTTCAGGGTGGAGCGGCCGCCGGCCGGGCGGACCTCTGGGGATCCAACTCTACTGCGCTAAGTTGTTAAGCAAATCTAAGTAGCCCCCATAGACTTGGAAAATAGTAAAGACGATGAAGGTAGCGACCAATGCAAACAGCAGTGTCGGGTAAACAATGGAGGCGTAAGTCATGGCGTGGTTCGCCTGCGTTTGATATTGCTGGCCAGTCTTGAGCATCATCTCGTCGAGCTTGCCGCTTTGGGTGCCAGCGGCGTAGAGCGCCACGAAGTCGGGCGGGAATACTTTGTGCGCTTTGAGTTGCGTGGCGGGGTCTTTGCCGGCGTCAAAAGTGGGCTGCATCGCTCGGTAGGCGCGGCTGATCTTTGCGTCGTGCGCGATGCGAGCGGAGCCTTGCCAAGCGGTGTGCATCGGCACGCCGGCATCGATGAAGGTGCCGAGCGCGTAGGAAAAGTCGGCGATTGCCTGTGCTTGGCTGTAGCCGCGTAGTAGTGGAATGCAGCGCAAGATCCGAGCCAGTAGCGGGTTGTCGGTTTTGACTAGAAATAGCGTCAGTGCACCGAGTGCCCATACTGGGCCGATTAATAGCGAGCTTTGTAGGAGGTGTAGTCGGGCGTCCCATTCGAATTCATGCGCATAGTCGATCATGCGAACAATCGGCAGAATCAAAGCCGCGATGTGGTAGACGCTGAGCGGGTAAAGCAGTCCGAGCATGACTTTGAGCTGAGTGGCACCAATGCGCTCATGTCGATCGGAAAGGTTGCGTAAGGTTTGCGGAAGGCGGCCGGTCTCCACCGCAGTGCTGATAAAAACGCGGTCTGCTTTCGGTAACCAGGCCGGCGCGGTGGCCATCACTGCTTCGATGGCAGTGCCACCTTCGATCAATGCCGCCATACGCAAACGGTCTTGACTCGGTGGGCCTGCACAGACGCTGAATGCTTCCGTGAGTCGTGTGCCGGAATCGAGATGTTCTGCGAGCTGTTGATACCAGTTAGAGAGAACTTTATGCGAAGCCATAGAGAGGGGGAGCGACCTTAGGAGGGAGACCTGGAAAATAACAAACAGGGAGCGTCGACTTGCGGAGTATGAGGCTACTTAGATAGTTCGCGTTCGAGTTGTTCGAGGCGTGCGAGCTTTGCTTTAACCCGCTGCCGGTAGCGCTGTTGGCGTACGGCGTTGTTTTTTAATTTGTGAGCGGCGCTTTTTTTCGGCCGACCGCGACGTAGTTGGACGACGTCTTCGGGAATCGTGAAGAGGTTGCGTTGTCGGAATGGCTCCGGTGTTTGGCTGAGGTCAATTGCGTCGTCGATACAGGCGCTATCGGCAATCCGATTTGATTGCGTCACCCAGTTGGGTGCCGTGGTTTTGCTGAGCTGGCAAATCCAGGCCACATACGCGGCGAGGTAGGCATCACAGTAGCCATGATCCTTGAGGCGTGAACGCAGCAGTGGCGGAGCATCTTGAATCCGTTGTCGCAGCTCGCGCGCGGAGGACACGTGTTTCAACGCGCTTTGCCATTGCTGCAGGCGGGGTAGGAAATCGCCCACTTCATGGATGTGGAAGGTGACTTCGGTGGCAGTTTTAGGTGGCGAGGGTGACATGGTCCGTGTGTGATTTACAATTCGATTTAAATATATATAGATACGTAACGGAAAAATAAAGAATAAAGCGTCATTCAGCTGATGGCTTGGGTGAGCGCGGCAGTAATCGTAGTCCGATTTACGCATGGGGTAAAACGGCAGGCAGAAGTGAATATTGGCTAAAGGTTTCGGTGGTTAATCTCGCCCGAATTTCTTAAAACGTGAATGAGCAATAGCCTGATGCTGAAATTGATGTGAATAGTGGTGTAGAACGCGGTTCTTTGCGCAGTAAAGGCCGTGTTTAGACTCACCGTATCCAAACGCGCCCTCTACGAGAGGCACGTCCTACAGCACTATACGTAAAATGGATAAGCAACTGGGTCCAACCTCCTGTCGCTCCCGCCGCGCGCCTTAGCGCTTCTTTTTCATCCAGCCCAACGAGATGGTTTTCTGATTCTTCACCTTGGTTTTCTTTGGCAGCATGGTCTCAATGAATTGGAGAATCTCATTGCGCCCAACACGCGTCTTAGCCGAACAACTAAAGGCTTTGACGGCCTGAATACCCCATTCGTCTAATTTCTGCAGGAATAGTTTAGCGTGATTTTCGACGGTGGTATCGGAGCTCTTGTCTGACTTGGTGAAGACAATCGAAACGGGCAGTTTAGAGGCTTGTAGCCACTCGATAAAGGCGAGGTCGCCTTCGATTGGTTCCATTCGCGAATCAACCAGAGCAAAGACATGCTTGAGGTTTTCGCGGCCGGTGAGATAGCCGCTGACATTGATATTGAAGTCGTTCTGCTTCGCTTTGGAAAGCCGTGCATACCCGTAGCCAGGTAGATCGACGAGGCTCCAGGTCTTATTAATATCGAAGAAATTGATCAGCTGTGTCTTGCCTGGCACGCTGGATGTTTTCGCAAGCTCCTTCTTGCCTGTGAGCATGTTGATCAACGAGGATTTGCCGACATTGGAGCGACCGACAAATGCGAATTCGGGCTGCCAAGACGGTGGGCAGGCTTCGAGGTCGAGTGCACTAGTGCGGAAAGTTGCGGTTTCAATCTTCATGAGTGCCGAGGGATTAAAGGGAAATTTACGGGAATGCAAAATATAAAGCTGGGATTGAACGACCTTTGTGTGGTCCGCAGTTTGGACAGTGTCTGAGGCGGTGGAGATCTTCCCAGCCGAGTTGATTTTTCTCGCTTCAACTTTTCTCAGCTTTGTGCATGCTAACTTAATCTCGATAATGAAGACTCTACTTCGAAAACACGCATTCACGCTGTGGTTAGTGGCCGCTGTGCTGCTCGCGGTCTATTTCCCCGAGCCCGCCTCGAAGGGCGGTTTTTTGGGTGCGCAGTGGATCACGCAGTTCGGCGTGGCGATGATTTTCTTTTTACAGGGCTTGTCGCTGCCGACGCGTTCGTTGGCCGCTGGCTATAAGCCGAAGCGACTGCATGTGTTCGTCTTGTCTTGGAATTACTTGTGGTTCCCGGTGGTGACGGGACTCTTGCTCGTACCACTGTCGTGGTTGTTGACGCCGGAGCTGTGTGTCGGGTTTTGGCTGTTGGCGATTTTGCCAACGACGGTGGCCTCGGCGATCGCATTCACCTCGCTCTCAGGTGGTGACACGAGCAATGCTATTTTCGCGACGATCTTTTCCAACCTATTGGCGGTGTTGGTGGTGCCGACGATTGCGCTGGCTTACCTCGCGAGTGAGACGGCGATTGAGATTTCATTGTCGGAGATTTTCGTGAGTCTGGCTCGGTTATTGGTGTTGCCGTTGATTGTGGGACAGGTGGCTCGTCAGTTGCTGCGGGCGCTTGCTAGGCGCATTGCTGGAATGGTCAAATTGGTCAGTAGTGGCATCATTATATTTATTGTGCACGCTGCGTTTGCTCAGAGCGTGAGCTCGGGCCTGTTGGATGAGCTGTCATTGGCACTTTGCTTCGGAGTGGCTGTGGGGATCGTGACGGTCTTACTAGTGACGGGTGCATTGATCTGGTGGAGTGGGTCTTGGATGCGCTTGCAGCGTGCGCAGCGAATCGCAGCGTTCTTTTGTGCGAGTCAGAAGTCGTTGGCCTCGGGGCTGCCGTTGGCCTCGTCGATTTTGCTGGCAGCTCCGGGCGTGGTGGATCCTGCGATGGTATTGATCCCATTGATTTGCTTTCACCCCTTGCAGTTGGTGTTTGCCGGTTTACTGGCGGGGCGGTGGGTGCAGTAGCATGCTGGGATTTTGCTGACGAGCTGGAGGGCAATGCTCAGTCATTGCCTCACGTTAGATACGTTGATTTAGCTATCGTGGCAACGACGGAGCGTTGCCCTCCAATATAGACATAAAAAAGGCCACTCGTAACTGAGCGGCCTTTTGTTGAAAATGGTAATTGAGCGACTAAAATGGTGGCTCTTCGTCGAGAACTTCGTCGGCTGGATCGAAGGCTGGCGGCGTGCTGCTGCTGCCACCAGCTGCTGCAAGGCTTTCGATCTTCCATGCTGCAAGGTTGACATAATATTTTTCGTTATACTCGTTGCCGCGAAGGTCGAAAGTGACTTTGACTTTTTCGCCAACGCTGAGTTTATTGACCAGTTCGACCTTATCTTTAACACACTCGAACTTAATGTCCTGTGGGTATTTGTCAGCTTCGTCAGTCACAACGAATTCGCGCTTATTAAAGCCGCTGGCAAAGGTTTGTTCCTCGAGAATTACTTTTACGGTTCCAGATAGTTCATGCATAACTCAAATGAAACCGACTCGTGCGCCAGAAGCAAAACTTTTTCGTCCGAAAAGTGAGGTTTTACCAAATTGGCTGAACCGTCTTAGATGCCCGCGCTACCATCGAGAATGGCTAACACCTTCTTACGTACACCGCCACGGCTGGTGGCCACTGCGTCGAGCAGGTCGTCGCTGCCCTTGGGGAGCGGTTTTGCCTGTCCTTGTTGCAGTAAATATATGTGATAGGCTAATTTAAAGAAAATGTCGCGACCGTAGCTTTCGAGTAGATCCGGCGTGCTAGGCTCAGGCTTGTGAATAAATTGATAGGGATCTTCCAGTAGCAGCGCGGCATTGAAGCTGAAACTCTCTTTGCGGTAGTAATAGAGCCCTGTGGGACGGTCGGGCTTACGGATCGTGTCGGGGAGTTTCTCGGAGTAATAGATCGGATAGGGGCAGTCAGTGGGTCGTTTTGTGTCGATTCTACTGAACTCCTTAAAGTGAGAAGTCATGTGGTGGGTGGTGACGCTGGCATCAAGTAGACGATCCTCATGGATCATATTCCAGGCATGTCCAAGAGGGATAGTCGCCAGTGTTTGCGTGCCGTCTTGCATGATCAGCAGGCCGTCCATCACCACTGTCGGGTGACCAAGCATCTGCAGCACTGCATCGACGACCACTGCGTGTTCGCGGCTAAACCAGCCCCAGTCGCCGTCTTCGCCAGGGGCTTCATGCAGTATTAAGTTTAGTTCTTTGAGGGCGCTGTAGCGGATCATAGCTTAAATCGCTAAATGGAAAGAACTACAGATGCAATGCTTGTGCGTATCGATTTGCGGTCAACTGCAGTGAGTGACATTCTGCTAGCAAAAAACGCCACGTAAAGCGCTTCTTGCTTATTCTGAGGTCGATTAGCATTCGTTTTAGTTGTCAATGAGCCTGCTGATGATCGAGCGTATCTGGCGTAAATGGATGGAGTGACGCTGCCTTGCCTGTTTCATTTGCTCAAGAAACGCAGAGACGCACGAGGTCGGTCTTTCGGAGAGGGGGTCGCAATGTTCGTTCACTTGCTACTCGCCTGGTTCTTCCGCAGCTTCAATCAGATCGGTGCCCGCTTGTGCCGTGGCGATCATTGCCGAGTTTAGACGATTACGTAGGATAAAATAGGCGATCATTGCGGGAATGCCGATCACGAGTCCAGTCGCCGTGGTGATCAGGGCTTCGCCGATATCGCCTGCCAAGAGTTCAGGTCGGCCCATGCCGCCGCGGCCAATTGTTTGGAACGCGCTGATCATGCCGCTGACCGTGCCGAGTAGGCCGATCATCGGTGCCACCGAGGCGACTACGTTCAGATACGTGACCCATTGCGAAACGCTGTTTTCTTCGGCTTCCAAGTTTTCGATGAAGAGGTTTTCCATCTTCTCGCGGCCTTTATGGATTTTTTTGAGCGCCGGCGAGAGTGCGCGTGCTAGGATGTTGCTGGCGTCTTGCAGATGTAGGTGCCCTTGCTCCATGTTGCCGCTCTTGAGCGCGTCTCTAGTCGTGCTCAATTGCGCAGCAGTGAAGAATTTCTTCGGTGTGGTTTCCTTCCATGAATAAAAGATCAGGAAGAACATAATTAACGAACAGGTGCCGAGTGGATACATCGCCCAACCGCCTTGCTGGATCAAGCCCAGCAGATTGAGGCTGTCTTCGGCGACCTCGGCGGCAGCGGTGGCCTCGGCGGCGGCGTCTTGGGCGTGCGTCATTGAGGTGAGCGCGAGGGTGAGCAGCAATGTCGGGGCGTGCCTTGTGTGCGCCCGCCAATTTGATATGAGTCGTTTCATAGTTAGCGTTTTGAGGATTGTGTCATTTGGTGGAGGGCAACGCTCCGTCGTTAGCGCCGGTCAGACTGAGTCACACAGGCGAGTGGCAACGACAGAGCATTGCCCTCCAATTTTCTAGAGGTCTGCTGGATTTTTCTTTGTATTGTTTATTTTTTTCAAGTGCTCGTTGAGTTGTTTGAAGGGGGCGTCAAAGGTGGGGTCTGTTTGGGGCCAAGTGAGTGCCCGCTCTAGCATCTCTGCATACAATATTAGCGCATAATCTGGATCTCGTAATCCCATTGCGGAGCTGATTGCTGCCGCGTAGCAGTGCGCTAGCTTGTTGGGCGGATTTGGCATCGAAAAAACAATTGGTTGTAGCGCCGTATCGAGTGCCCCGCT
>JBLHTV010000065.1:0-8920 GCA_047627755.1 Lentimonas sp.
GGCGATTTTCAACGCAGCAAGACCGCCAAGACCCGTGCGGGCGATGTGCCGTGGAAGGATGTGAATAAGACTCTGCGGGCACTCACTCGCGAGTACGGGATCGAGCCGCGCATTCACTTCATCGGGTTCAAGGTCGAGTCCGAAGCCGCGGCTGCGATTGAGAAGATCACCCGCCGCTTTGGTGGCGAGTTTAGTGACTTTTCGCAGCGGTAGACGGGGGGGAGTGGAAGCGACACTCTTGTCGCTTTATTCCTCGCAGCCTTGAATTAAGCAAAGCGACAAGAGTGTCGCTTCCACGCGGTTTAAGGCAGTCTCGGAGGTCGCCCCTCCCTGATACTATTTTTTCGTACTCTTCTTAAAGGGCCGTGCGCTGGTCTTAGCGTGCTTCTTTGCCCCGCCACCTTTGGTGAGTGGCGCGACGCTGGAGCGCTTGTGGCCTCCCTTTTTGACCCGGTCGGCCGATGCTTGACGACCTTTGCTGCGGCGGTTGTTTTTTTGATCTGGTCGGCGCTCAATCTTGTCAGTTGTAGCAGTGACGCGGAAGTCGATCTGACGCTTGTAGCGATCCACACGATTGACTTCGACCATGATGTGTTGGCCAAGTGAATACGTCTTATGCGTGCGGCGTCCGATTAATGAAGTGCCGTCGTCGCTTGCGTGGTAGAAGTCGTCATCGAGTTGCGAGATGTGCACCATGCCGAACGCGAGCGAGTCGGTGAGTTCGATAAACAAACCGTGATTTTTGACGTCAGTGATAATGGCTTTGAAGGATCCCTTTTCAGGCTTCTCCAGTTCGCGTTCATAGAATTCGAGGAGCTTGGTTTTGACTGAGTCGCGCTCGGCATCGACACTGTTGCGCTCGGTGACGCTGAGGTGGTCGCCGAGGGATAGCAGCTTGCCTTGCGTGTAGCGGATGTCGGGCTCGTTTGGCGCCGAATCGACGCCAGTCTTGTGCATGTAGGCGTCGAGCACGCGGTGCACGATCAAGTCGGAGTAGCGTCGAATCGGCGAGGTGAAGTGGGTATAGTCGGGCTTGGCGAGGCCGTAGTGACCATCGGCGCTGGCACGGTATTGCGCCTGCTTGAGGCTGCGTAGCACCTGGACTTTAAGCGTGTAGCCCTGTGGGTGGTCCTTGAGCTTTTTGAGTAGCATACTCATCTCGCGTGGCTTGCTCAGGTTGCCGCATTGCACGCCGAATGTGATCATGGTCTCGCGTAATTCCTGCAGCTTTTCGTCCTCTGGTTCGTCGTGGACCCGATAGATACTGGGGAAGTTGGAGCGCTTCATCGCGCGGGCCACTTGTTCATTGGCGGAGAGCATGAACTCCTCGATCAGCTGATGGCTCTCGTCGTTGAACTCTTTTTCGATGCGGTCGGTGTAACCTTCTTCATCGACGTAAAGTTTGACCGAAGTCATGTCGAGGTCGAGCGAGCCGTTCTTAAAGCGGCGCTGGCGCAGTATCGTGGCGATATCCCAACTCTTGCGAATGTACTTTTGCAGCAGTTTCATCTCGTCGTCGTTGACTTCGTCGAGTGAGCGTCCAGTCGAGCCCGTCTGATGTTTCGGTGGCAGCGGTGTTTTGCGGACGACGTCGAGGTCGTCCTCCTTCATAAACGCAAAGGCCTGTTTGTAGGTGAGGCGTTTATTACTGCAGATGACGGTGTTGGCGAAGTCGACGGCCACGATCTCGGCTTGATCGGTAAATGTAATGAAACAAGTCTTAGTAAGCCGGTCTTGTGCTTCGACTAGGCTGCAAAGGCCGTTGGATAGCGCATGTGGCAGCATCGGGATGACGGTGCCAACGAGGTAGGTGCTGTTTGCGCGTTCCTGAGCCTCAACGTCGAGCGCTGTGCCTGGCTTGACGTATGCGCTGACGTCAGCGATGTGCACGCCAAAGCGGATATTGCCGTCGTCTAGTTGTTCTACAGAAATCGCGTCGTCAAAGTCTTTGGCGTCGTCTGGGTCGATGGTGAAAGTGAAAATATCGCGACAATCTTGACGGCCTTTTGTGTCTTGTTCGCGGACGTGGTCGGGGATGGCCTCGGTTTGTTTTTCAACGGCAGAGGGAAATTGCGGGTTGAGGTTGTATTTAAACAAAATTGCTTTGAACTCGGCATCGGGTTCGTGCGTGCGGCCGAGCACCTCGCTAATCTCGCCTTCTGGATTGAGGTGGCGTTGCTTCCATTCGAGGAGTTTGACCACGACTTTGTCGCCAACCTTGGGAATCGGTTTGATGCCGCTGTTCGAGGGCTCAGGGACTAGCACGTCTTGAGTGATGCGAGGATCGTCTGGGACGACGTAGTATGTGTGACGACCTTTCTCTAGAGTGCCGGGGATGGCTTCGCGGGCGCGTTTAAGAATACGAATAACACGCACATTCGGCTTTTCGTTTGGATCGTAGACGGGACGCTGGCGGCCTTTGCCGCGCAAGGGGCTTTGCCGCGGGCGCTGAATAATGCGTGCGAGCACTTGGTCGGCATGTAGCGAGACGCCAGTGTCTTCGACTGCGACGGGGTAGCCAGCGCCAGGGCCAGAGGGTTTGCCGGTGGTGGATTCGGGGATCAGAGTCGCCGCGCCGTTTTGGCGGAACATGATGCGGCCACTGACGAGGTCGGCATCATCAGGGATGCAGAGCTTATCTTTCTTGAGGCGAGCGAGCTCGCCGCGCTCAAGCATTTCATCGAGTAGGCTGTGGGCAGCAGCAATTTCTTTAGAGCCGATTTTAAGGACGGCGAAAATCTCTTCGCGCCGCATGGGCACGTAGTCTTTAGTGCCTAAAAGTTGAAGTAGTTGTGGGCGTAGTTCCATATTATGAGTCAGACTCTGTAGAGTTTTTAGATATATGCGAGCCGTGATCTTGTTGCAAGCAGATGGCGCGCGGAGGGGCTTGACGATTGCAGAAGTGTTTCAAGCTTAGGTATCAATGGAGCCGAAACCCAGAATCGAACTGGGGACCTATTCATTACGAATGAATTGCTCTACCAACTGAGCTATTTCGGCAAACATTTAAAGATCAACTGCTTAAGGAGGTGATTGAGTTTTGAACATTCTGAACTTAACCACTGATAAGCCAATTGTGACTTGGTAGTGTCTTAGGTCTGTCGCTCAAGGAAGCGAACATCCTCCTTCAATGGATAACAGATTGAGAATGTTTAGGGGTTCGTCAATACTTCGGTTAGGTATCTGAGCTAATTAATTAATCGATGTTTATTTGAAGGCACAGTGTGGGATCTTGGTAGGATGTGTCCTTGGCGCGGTAAAGTGTCGTCAGTGTTAAATGATACCACTCATGCAAATCTAGCGGGGATAGTAACGCTGCGGTCCAGGCTGGCAGCTCGGGTGCTGGATAAATCTAAATCGCCACAAGGGGTCAAGGCCAGGCGGTGAAGCCCTCGCGACGGCTTTAAGCTGATAGCCTAGGGGTTCATTGATGCCTTGTTAAAATAACGTAAAATAGCAATAATAATAAGCAGATGAAGCTTACTGGTTGATGATTCTTCAATCAGAAAATACTATTTTGATAGATGGCGAGTCCTACAAAGCCATTTATGAGTATTAAAAATAAGTTATGATATACATTACACTATTACTTTTCATCGTCTTGGTTTACCGCCGACATCGTGCGAATGCTAGTCGATGGAAGAAATAATATGGGATTTTTTGAAAACAGAGTCAAACGGACGGCACGGCAGACCGCGATGTCTTACTTTGAGCGACTCAAGGTTGCAATTCAGCAATTCCCCGGAAGTCGATCGGGGGCATTGTTCAAATAACCGCGAATTTAGCATAGGCGCTGTCTGTAAAACTTTTAGATTCTCACGATATAACTTTCGATGCGGCCATGGCATAATCGAGGCGTTAGAGCGGATCACGGATGAATTGCATGTGTCACTGGTCAGGTTGAGATCGAGTTAAAAAAGCACTCGATGCGCTCAGACTTATCCAAGGGGCCGGTAAAGTAAGCCTTTTTGTATTTTGTATTTTGCTTTTTGTCAGTTTAGCACTTTTACTTGCGAACTTATGAGCTCTGTCTTGCAACTACTTCTTGAGGGTGAACGCCTTAACACTGGCCAAATGGCGCAGGTGCTCGGCCTGTCCGAAGGCGACATTGCCGCCGAATTGAAGCGCCTTGAGGAGGAAGAGATCCTCCTCGGCTGGCGCCCTGTGTTCAACCCAGAGCGCACTCAGGAAACGATCGTGCGAGCGGTTATCGAAGTGAAGATCAGTCCCGAGCGCGATGGCGGGTTTGATCGCCTCGCGGCACGGATTAGTCGTTTTGATTCGGTGGAGTCCTGCTATTTGATGTCTGGCTCGTATGATTTGCTGGTGATCGCAACAGGCTCTGACTTGCGTGAAGTGGCGACTTTTGTGTCGGAACGTCTCGCCAGTGTTGAGGGCGTGTTGTCCACTGCCACGCACTTTATGTTACGTGCTTATAAAGAGCAGGGGCATTTACTTTTATCTCCAGTTGAGGACAGCGATAAACCTGCTGTGAGTGCATAATGGCAGACGTCAGCCAACGCTTTGTGGCGGATCACGTAGTGAGCCTGCCTCGTTCTGGTATTCGCGATTTCTTTGCGATCGTCGCGGCGATGCCGCAGGCCATCTCGCTGGGTATCGGTGAACCTGATTTCGTTACGCCCTGGCATATTCGCGAGGCTGCGATCTTTGCCCTCGAAAAAGGTAAGACCAGCTACACCGACAATCTCGGCCTCATCCGTCTGCGCCGAGAGATCAACACTTACGTCGAGCATAATTTTAAGCTGAGTTACAATCCTGACAACGAGATCCTAGTCGCCGTCGGAGTGTCTGAGGCCTTGGATATTGCCCTGCGTGCGGTGCTCAATCCAGGCGATAAGGTGCTCTATCACGAGCCTTGCTATGTTTCGTATAGTCCTAGCATTTTGCTTGCGCATGCGCAGCCGATTGCGATTGGCACCTCTGCTGAAGATCAGTTCGGCATCAACCCGGATGCGGTCGAAGCCGCTTGGGAGCCTGGTTGTAAGGTGCTGATGCTGAACTTCCCGACCAATCCGACCGGCGGTGTGACGGAGCGCGCGAAGCTCGAGCGCATCGCCAAGTTCGCGATTGAGAAGGATCTGTTGGTGATCAGTGACGAGATTTACTCCGAGCTGACCTTTGAGGGCGAGCACACCAGTATTGCGACGCTGCCAGGCATGCAGGAGCGCACGGTCTTTCTGCATGGATTTTCTAAGGCATTTGCCATGACCGGTTTTCGGATAGGTTACGCCTGTGGCCCCGCCCCGCTGATCGAGGCGATGATGAAGGTGCACCAATACAGTATGCTGTGTGCGCCGATTCTCTCTCAGGAAGCGGCGATTGAGGCATTGAAAAACGGCGGCCCAGCGGTCGCGAAGATGAAGGAGCAATACCATCGTCGTCGTGATCTGATCGTGCGTCGCTTCAACGAATCCGGCCTTACTTGTCACTTGCCGAAGGGTTCATTCTACGCATTCCCTTCGATCCAATCGACTGGGATGAGCTCGATGGACTTCTGCCGAGGCTTGTTGACCGAAGAAGAGGTGGCGATCGTTCCCGGTACGGCCTTTGGCCCAAGTGGTGCTGGGTTTGCCCGTGCGAGTTTCTCCACCAGCTACGAGCGAATTATCGAAGCGACTGATCGTATTGAGCGCTACGCCGACAAGGTTCGTAAATAGTTCTTGTAAGTTCTTCATTACTAAAGCATTCCCGCACGGCTCAGCTAGTTACGCTCTTTAGTTGCTATCTTGCTTCAAGCATAGACAGCGGCGCGCGTTCCTTCACAATTCTAGCATCTTAATTCCATTCTAAAGATGCGCTGCGCTTTGCATCAGTATTTTATCTAACATTTTTTTATCATGATCGATCCATCCAGAACCGTAGCCATTGTTGGCCGTCCCAATGTAGGAAAAAGCCGCTTGTTTAACAGGCTGTGTGGGCGTCGCTTGTCGATTGTACACGATATGCCCGGCGTCACGCGTGACTTGATCTCCGCCGAAGTGAACGACGACTTCGTCTTGCTCGACACCGGTGGTCTCGGCATGGAGCTCAAAATGACGCCGAAGAAGATCGCAGATGCTGCCGAAGAGCAGGTGGGCTTTGCAATTCAGGCCTCAGCGGTCATTTTGTTTATCGTCGACATTCGCCAAGGCATTACTGCGCTCGATGAGATTGTTGCCGAGAAGCTGCGTCGCTATGGCAAAGAGGTCATTCTTGTTGCTAATAAGGCAGATTCGGAGGACATCGAAGACGCCGCTTACGAGTTCATTAGCCTCGGGCTAGGTGATGCGATGCCAGTCTCAGCCGAGCATGGTCGCGGCATCACGGATCTTCTCGATGTGGTCAAGGTGAAGCTTGGCGAGAAGCCAGAGTTCGACGCTGATGCACCAGTCGAAACGAAGCGTATCCGTATTTCTTTGATGGGACGTCCCAATGTAGGCAAGTCCTCGATCGGTAATCGCTTGCTGAATTCGAAGCGCCTGATCGTCAGTGACGTCGCTGGCACTACGCGCGATTCCGTCGAGCTAGATTTAGATTATAAGCACAAAGACGGCGAAATCTTGAAGTTCCGCATGGCTGATACTGCGGGTCTGCGCACCAAGACCAAGGTTGATAGCCCAGTTGAGTTCTTCTCCAGCGTGCGCACCCAGCATGCGATGGAAGCGTCCGATGTCGTCTTTCTGATTATTGATGCCGTTGATGGTGTGACTAAACAAGACCAAGCCCTCGCTGGTGCCGTGCTCGATGCCGGTCGTGCGTTGGTGATCGTGGTCAACAAGTGGGATCTGATTATTGAGCAGTGGGAGCGTGAGCCGATCGAAGGATTCCGCTCGCTCAAGCACTTCCTCGAGTCCTATGAGAAGTCGCTCCGCAAGGAGATGTTTTTCCTGCCCGATCCGCCGGTGCTGTTCGTCTCTGCTGAGACGGGGTTCCGGATCGAGTCGATGCTTGAAACTGCTGCGGCAATTTCTGCCACGCTCGATTTGAAGATCCCGACCGGCAAGCTTAACGGCTTGATGGAGTCGCTATTTGAAGCACGTTCGCCGAAGGTCGTTGGCACCAAGCGTTTCAAGGTGTTCTATGCAACGCAGACAGGTTCGCGACCAATGCGTATCCGCTTCTTCTGTAACCGTATCGAGCGGCTAGATCCTGGCTATCGTCGTTATTTGGAGAAAGCAATCATCCACGAGTTCCGTCTCAGTGGTTGCCCCGTGCGTTTCGATCTCGTCGGTAAAGAGCGTCGTTACGAAGATGAAGAGGGTTCCGCAGAGCATGCGCACCGTCAGAGTGATGATCTTCAGCGTAAGGCCCGTGTTCGTCAGATGGGGCCAGATGCTGCCAAGATTGATAGGAAGCACCCAGAGCGCCGCGCTAAGATCACGCAAAAGAAGGCCGAGCACAATCGGAGTGGCAAGAACCGGGACAGCAGGAGCAGAAAGTAGCTTTCGATCCCAGGACTCTTCTGTCGCCGCGTTTATATTTTCAATCAGCCAGTGCCGCACTCAAGTGTGGCGCTGGCTTTTTTTGTGGTTGGAGCTTGGCCCTCCCATAGTCTGGTGGTGCCATTTTATATGTTTTATGCGCATGTAAATGTTGGAGGGCAACGCTCCGTCGTTGCCATGCGTCGGTTGTAACTGCCTTTAGGATCGGTAGCAACGACGGAGCGTTGCCCTCCACCTATCAAGCCTAGGTCATGTCAATGCCACACTCTTTAGCTCTCCTGTCCTGTGCAGTCACTCATTTCTTAATCGTCCGTTGGTAGGGCTCCTTCGTGTGGTCCGTCATACCTCTGAGCTTTAGCTGCCGCACGGCGGCGGCCCCTCCCAGGTGGTCGACCCGACGTGCCAGTCATCGACGAGCTGCCGTTGTTTGATAGTTGTTAAGGGCGTGCGGATGCACTGCGAGTTAGCTGAGCAGTTCGGCGGCTATGCCGTAGCGCAGGTTGTAGAACGAGTGCGTCACGCGGTCGCGGTCGGCGCTGTCGAGCACACTGTCGATGGTGATCAATGCGGCCGGGATAATGTCGGCCCGCGCGGCGGGCAGGTGCGGTACAGCCATACGCTCGTGTAGTGGCAGTGCTATGAGGGCTGCTTTGAGTTGGATGATCTCCTTTTTGTGCAATACGGGGCAGCGCTCTTTGATTTTCTGGTCGTTTTGCGCGGCGAGCACTGCGCGGGTCACGCTTAACGCACCGCCCGTGACGATGAGCGGCGTAGCGTTTGGCTCGAAGCTGAAGCCACTGGCCTGAAGCGCCTCGCTGACGTGGGCGGCGATACGGGCTGCGGTCTCGGTGGAAAGCGCGGCATCGCGATCGACGATAAATAGCTCAGTGAGGCGCACGGCGCCGAGCTGTAAGGAGAGCGCTTGCTCGATTTGGCCGTGGGCAAAGCGGATGAGTTCGAGGCTGCCGCCGCCAAGGTCCATCTGGATGAAGTTGTGGATGCCCGCGATCTGCGGGTCGCAGCGGAGCCCCTTGCCGATGTAGGTCGCTTCCTCTGTGCCAGAGAGTATTTGTATTTCGAGGCCAGTCGCCTCATTGACCAGTTCGATGAACTGTGTGGCATTGGTCGCGTCGCGCACGGCGCTAGTGGCAACGATACGCAACGTCTTCGGCTGGTAACCTTGTGCGAGACGTACCAGCTCAGTAATGGTTCGGCAGCCAGCTGTCATTGCGGCTTCTGTCAGGCTGGGGAGTGCTTGGCTGATGCCGGTGCTAATACGGGTCTCAATAGTCTCGGTAAAAATAGCTTCGACGCTGCCGGGCGTCGTGCCGCTGCGAGCGACTAACAGCTTGATGGAATTACTGCCAACATCGATGACGGCGACTGTTTTTGGATTAGGCATAGTAAAGAGCAAATCTCCTGCCGCAGCAGGGTCAAGCTTGGGTCGTTGCTTTGAGCCGATCAGCAGTGCTGGCGAT
>JBLHTV010000066.1:0-8679 GCA_047627755.1 Lentimonas sp.
AAGCCGGACGTAAGGTCTATCTAGATTACCTCCGCAATCCAGAGCCAGTGAATGAGGGAGATACATTCTCGCTGGATAATCTCGATCCGGATGTGCGTGAGTATCTTGAAAACAACGAAGCGCTACAGGAACTCCCCATTGACCGCTTGCGCCGTATGAATCCCCTGGCCATCGAGCTTTACCGTATGCACGGCACCGATGTGGCTGTCGAGCCACTTGAATGTGCGATGAACAATCAGCACATGAACGGCGGTATTTTAATCAACGATTGGGGCCAGACAAATCTTGCTGGTTGTTATGCAATCGGTGAAGCCGCCGGCAGTCATGGCGTGACGCGTCCCGGTGGTGCGGCGCTCAATTCCGGCCAAGTCTTTGGTAAGCGCGTCGCGGTTGCGATCAAGCGCGATCGCCTGGATCGAGACGAATCCACGGCGGATGCCAACAATATCGCGTCGGCGCTTCAGGGCTGCCTTACAGCCGCCGATGGTTTTGTTGACAGCTCATCAGGCCAGACGACTAAGGATATCAAGACCGAAATTCAGGCACGCATGAGCGACTCCGCCGGAATTATTTGCACCGCTTCCGCGGTACACGCTGCATTGGAATCTGCCCGCACATTGCGCCATAAAATCGACGCCGAAGGCATTCGCGTGAGCTCACCCGCGTTGGTTGGTACTGCGTTTCGCTGGCGCCAAATGGCCTGGGTGTCTGAGGCAGTTCTGACCGCACTGAATCACTACATTCAACAGGGTGGCGGCAGTCGTGGGGCCAGAGCGATTTGCTCAGAGGTCGGCACGCGTTGCCCCGAGTCGAATGGTGAAGACTTGAGTCGCTTTCGCTTCGTTGAAGAACAAACTAAAGATCGAAATGAAAAACTGATCGTGAGTCGTGTGGAGGATGGCATTGCAATCAGTGCGGTGACTGTCGATCTCACTCCAGAAGTGCAGCGCGAATTTTTCGAAAAAGGCTGGGGAAGTTATCTCATTAAGGATGGCTGAGATCTCTAATCTGCCTTCTTATGCTGCTTTTCGTTCGATAGAATTTGCTAATCTTAGCACCCCGAATTCAGGGATTATACTGAACGAATACTGATTGGTGATACGCAAGTCGTTGGCATTCAGGACCGACATCCACCTTGCCAAGGTGGATGTCGAGAGTTCGATGGGACACGATCAGTATGTGGATTGGAAGCGGAGTTTAGATTGCTGAACTACAGTTTTTAGAACGTTGCTCCTGAGGTGTTGTTAATAGGGAGTCGCATTAAAAATGTGAATTACAATACCTCAAACCGATGTTGGGATTTCAAATCTCCCAACTTCCTTGTTGGGCATAATGTTGGGGTTTACCATGCGCGTTAAGGGGTGTTCATACGTGTTCGTCGTTGAAAATGTCCCAACTTGGCATTTTAGTGTCTAAACTAAAAAAGCCCTCTAAGTCAAAGACTTAGAACCCTTAAGGTGGGTGCAGGGACAGGATTTGAACCTGTGACCTTCAGGTTATGAGCCTGAATTTTTTGTTATCGCTGAATTTGGCAGAGATTTAGGAGTTTGTGTGTTTTTTCCTGTATAATCTGGTTCTTTCTATGCAGTTAAACTAACTTTTTAAGTGAACCAGTTTAAGTAAGCTCGACCAGTAGTGCGAATTCAACTGACTGAGTCCATTTGAAATGACGTCAAAATCTCGGGCTAATAGCACTCTTTACGACAGGGGAGAGAATCTGTCAGTAAAGTCATCATCGAAGGTTGAGTGAAATTTACTATAGCCAATTATTGCCAGAGTGTGTGCCGCTCTGTGCAATCTATGTGTTCTTATATCCACGGCTTATTCAGTGTTTAAGCGTCATTGCGCTCTGTCACTGCTTTCGGCGGTATGCTGAAGGAGGATTCAAATCCCTCCCTGAGTAAAGTCGATGTTTTGGTAATCAGAACTTTAAGATATAGCGTTCTCCCCGATGTGGGGTAGAACGCTTCTTTTTTGTCCAAATATCAGCACGGATTGGGTAGAATGCGGCGTATCGCAATCTCAATATGTGTTCTCGGATCAGATGTAAGTGCAGTCGCGTTGTCTTTTCTAAGCTGTCAATAATAGCAGGAGCGGCGTGGACCGTCAACGTGGATTTTGGGGGCAGAGATCTAGGGGGAGTGAGTGGTGCTGCCTAGAATGGGGAAGTCTGTGCGTTGGCGAAGGTCGCTTTGACGCTTTCGTTTTGGGAAGTGCGTAGGTCGACAAGCAGCTTGCGATCGTGCTGCATCAGGTCGGTGCCTTCTTCTGCTTCTAAAGTCGCCCAGCGATATTGCGCTGGAATGGGATCCTCAGAGCCTTGCTCGGCAAGCATCTTGAGGAAGAGCAAATAGGTGAGCTCTGTGAAGTAACCGGAGTGGTGTACCCTGTCATCCTTGAGGATGTTATAGAGGTTTCAGAGTTTGACGACGATATCGAAGGTCTTGGATATTTTAAAAGTGGGGAAGTATGAACGTGGGGAAGTATGAACGTGGGGAAGTATGAAAGTGAAAGAAAGTAAATAGCTATGTTGTAGCTATTTTGTGAATACGCTGGAGGGCTTGGATGGCATCGGTGGCGATGGCCTTAAAGTCGCTGGAGATTTCGGCGCATTGCTGCACTTGTTGCCAGTAGGTGATGGCGTGGGGATACATCTCTAGCCAGATGACTTGATCCTCTGGCTTGGGGAGCTTGGGCTCGAAGGTGCGTTCGACAACTTCCCCCGTGCTGCTGGGGCGGAAGTGCATTGGCAGCATGTCGTAAACAGGCGCGAGTGGGTAGGGTGCTTCGTCTGGCAAGAAGAAGCTAAGGTTACCAAAGTGCATGTCGGTATTGGCAATGAGTTGCCCAAAGCAATAGAGCTGCGTGATGTGCTCAAGGTCGGCTGGGCTGATCCACTTCTCGGCATGCAGCTTGCGGGCGCAGTCTGCCCAGCTACCGCTGCCCTGACCGATATAGGCGGCATCGAGTGAGCGGAGTGAGATGAGTCCACTACGACCAGCTATGCCGACGCGGTCGAAACGTTCGGACTCTAAAAAAGTGCGTTCTTCAAATTGGAAGGTACGGGTCTGAGCGGATGCGATGGGCACATTGCGCAAAACCTCGTTGGCGATGTGCTCGGCGTGCAGGAGGTCCGCCCAGCGGCATCCCGCGGGCGTAGTGTGCTTTGGGCTAAACTTGACGATGACCGCACGCGGAGTCTGTTCGGGCCTGTCGCAGGCCATGGTGGTAAACTTCGGCTGTTCACCGCCAGCGGAGGAGCCATATTCATCGTCTTCGCTGAGGGCGCGTTGAGCGAATAGTGGATACGAGGTTTGAGGTGCGTTATTCGCGTAATAGCCGTCGGCAGCTTTTACTTTCTGATCTTGGAAATCCTCTAGCGCGCGACCATCTCCTAGAATGAAATTGCCCTGTAGGTTGGCACCGAAGCGAGTCAAGGTCGTGAGTAGCTCCAAGTCGGACCAATCCTCTGGCTTTTCCTTGACTTGGAGAAGGCGAGCCATGCGCTTTCCGAAGGCGTGGCCGAGAAAACCGGTCGGGCGCAAGTCTTCTAGGAACCATGGCCAGCTGGAATAGAGGCCGTCCTTAAACTCATCTGAACAAAGCGCGAGTAGGGAATTCTTTGAAGCGAGTAGCCACTGTGTGTGGGTCCCGGCACGTATGGGAGTTAGTTGGCCTGTGGGTTCGACTTGGCCGTTTTCTAATACGCGGTAGAGTGGAATCGGGCTAGAGGCATCTTCATGCCTGGCTGCGAGTTGGGTGGCGCGCGCATGGCCTATGCTGACAATACGGTCGCCAAGTTCCCGTACACGACGAGAGAGTGTCGGACGACTGATATCAAAGTGCGAAACTAAGGCACTGGAGGGTGTTGGGCCATTGATCTGCAGGTAGCTTAGTAGATCTTGGCTGCTGGATGTATTGGCTGGCATGAAACAATTGAAAATTAACTAAAACCCTTACGTATAGAGTGTTGGAGATTAAGTAAAGCTTTTTTTGAAACGATTATGAAACGATTTTATTGGTTTTGTTGGTTTGGTTGAAGCCACCTTGGGGGGCGTAGGCACCTGTGTTGAGTGTCTCTTCGTCGACGAGGGCCAGTTTCTTGATCTGCTTGGCGATGCGGTCGAGCCAACGGATTGAGTTCTCTGTCCATTGAAAGTTGGACTTTGAGCGTATGCGAACGACGGCTTTGCCGACTTTGTCCTCGAACGGGATGAGTGGGCAGCCAAATATTTGTGAACAGAATTTAGCCTATGAGGTGTGCGGCGCAGTCTTGATGCTTCACTTCGCGCCAATCAGGTCGGAGATCCGTCTCGGTGAACTGATCGTCGGGCAGTTCTATAATGAGTGTCTTGAGGGTGCGGCGTGATAGACTTCCGTGGGCGGTGAGCCCGAGCTTGAGGGCGGCGTGTGAGTTCTTGTGATCATCAATCTACTAGTTAAAGCGGTTGAGGTAGTCTGCTGTTTTTTCGTAGCTCAGTTGCGTCCCATCACTTACTTGGGCCCGTGTGCAGTAAAAAAGTGCTATGGTGCGATCAGTCGAGCAGCACTAGATGGTCGCGGTGCACGATCACGCTGGAGTGTAACTCGGGGAACGTTGCTTTGATAGCTTCGGGGGGTAGGCCCATGATAGCGGAGAGATCGATCGCGTCGATTGATGCGAGGCCGTGGGCAATGATTTTGTCGTCGGGAGCGCGGATTCTGATGACGTCGCCATCTTTGAACGCACCAAGACTGTCGGTCACCCCTGCGGAGAGAAGGCTCTTGCCGAATTTCAGGATCGCCGCGGCCGCTCCCGCATCGATGGTGACGGTGCCGCAGGTGTGATCCTGAATCGCGATCCAGCGTTTGTGCGGTTTGATTGGCGTTGCGCTAGGCGCAAAGTAGGTGCCGACGCTTTCTCCAGCTAGGAGCTTGTTGAAGAGTTCGCTATCTTGACCGTTACCGATGGTAACACCACAGCCTGCACGATGGGCGATCTTTGCGGCGGATAGTTTGCTGATCATGCCGCCGACAGCGGTGGTGTCGGTCGTGCCTTGTGCCATAGCCTCAATGTTGGAAGTCATCTTTTCGACGAAGGGCACTACTTTGCCGGTGCCTTTCATGTCGATGAGTCCGGGGATATTGGAGAGGATAAACAGCTGATCGGCGTTGGTGACGCTGGCGACGAGCGCGGAGAGTGTGTCGTTGTCGCCGAATTTGATCTCTCTGGCGCTGACGGTGTCGTTCTCGTTAACGATCGGCACGGCGCCATCGGCCAGCAATCGCTCAATAGTATTAAACACCGCGTTGTGGCGGTGTTTGGCGCGCAGGTCTTCACGCGTCAGTAAGATCTGCGCAACGGTGAGTTCATGTGGGTCGAATCCTTGTTGCCAAGTGTTGATTAGGATCGTCTGTCCGACTGCAGCGCAGGCTTGCTGCGAGGCGAGCTCTTTGGGGCGTTTTTTAAGCCCCAACTTACCCATGCCAAGGCCGACTGCGCCAGAACTGACGAGTATGACATCGATTCCGCGATCGCGTAGTACTTTAACTTGATGGCAAAGCACTTGAATGCGTGCTGTATCCAGATCACCGATACCGGACGTTAAGACGCCGGTGCCGATTTTGATGACGATGCGTTTGGCCTGTTCGAGTGGAATCATTTTTAGAGGTCAGGATTAGAGATTAGAGTTCAGCGGTCGGTGGCATAAGCTTAACCAACTGCTGATGCCTTTTCTCTGGATTTAGACTTTTTTTAGGTCCGCTTCCTTAGCTGAAAGCTGTTGGTTAATTTCGGAGATGAAATCGTCGTGTTCTTTTTGCACTTCTTTTTCGTAGCGCTTGAAGTCGTCTTCAGAAAGGCCGTCGCTTTTCGCAGTCTTAAACAGGTCGAGTGCATCGCGCCGAGCTTGGCGCACGCGCACGCGGCCATCTTCTGCCATATTGTTAGCAGTCTTCGCTAGTTCTTGGCGGCGCTCGCCGGTAAGTTCTGGGATGGGCACGCGGAGGATGCCACCATCGACCATCGGGTTGAGGCCTAGATTGGCTTCTTGAATGCCTTTCTCGACATCGCGGATCACGCTCTTATCCCATGGTTGCACCATAATGGTCTTGGCGTCGGGGGTGGTGACTGCAGCGACCTCTTTAAGTGTGACGGTGCTGCCGTAGGCGTTCACGCGGACTGAATCGAGCATCGTTGGGGATGCTTTGCCAGTGTGTAGGCTGCCGAATTGATTGAGTGTATGATCAACTGCTTTCTTGAGGTCGGCAGCGAGCATTTTGAGGATGTCTTTTGGTTCCATATCTGTGCGGTGTTGAATTATCTAAAAGTGGTACTGCTAATTAACGAGTGTGCCGATTTCTTCGCCCATCACTGCGCGGAGAATCGCGCCAGGCTCACGCATACTAAAGACAAGGATCGGCATTTTGTTTTCCATGCACAGCGAAAAAGCGGTGGAATCCATGACGCTTAAGCGATCGCGCAGTGCGTCGATATATTCAAGGTGGTCGTATTTGACGGCGTCGTCGTGCTTGTGTGGGTCTTTGTTGTAAATGCCATCGACCTTAGTGGCTTTCATCAGTATGTCGGCTCCGATTTCGCTGGCGCGCAGCGCCGCACAGGTGTCGGTTGAAAAGTAGGGGTTGCCAGTGCCGCCCGCAAAAACCACCACGCGGCCGCGCTCTAGGTGGCGTGTGGCACGGCGTAGGATGAAGGGCTCTGCGAGCTTATCCATCGGGATGGCGCTTTGTAGGCGCACGGTGACGTCGAGCTTTTCGAGGCAGTCCATGAAGGCAAGGCCGTTGATGACAGTGGATAGCATACCCATATAGTCGCCGGTGGTGCGATCGACGCCGCGCATCTCTGCGCCATTGAGGCCGCGAAAAATGTTACCACCGCCAATCACTAGGCCAACTTCGACGCCGATATCGGCGACTTTTTTGACTTCCTCGCAGATGTCCTTGAGGATTTTAGCGTCAATGGGATCACCATCTTCGGCGTTGCGCAGCACTTCGCCACTCAACTTTAATATTATACGGCGATATTTCGGCTTTTGGCCAGTTTGGTCTATTTCGTCCATGGAACGTTTTTAAACGCTGTTTTGACTGAGACGTCAACCCATGGATTTGAGAATTGAGTACAAAACAGTTATGAAAGTTGCTGCTCCAATTCAGGACTTGCGATTGAATTTAAAAACTATGAAGATTATTAAAGTGAGGGCTTGACGAGTGAGAATTCATTTCTATCTTGGCCAACTTTAAAGGCCCATGGTGTAATGGTAACACTACTGTTTTTGGTGCAGTCATTCGGGGTTCAAATCCCTGTGGGCCTACCAATTTTAAAAGTCCTTGTTGATTCGTTCAACAGGGATTTTTTATGCGCTCATTCCAAGGCGTGCCTTGATCCAGTCTTTGATTCCGTCAACCGCTTCCGGGCCTTGCGACAGCACGAGGTAAATAATATAGCCGTAAAGAACCACTGCGAGGCAACCGACTGCGAAGGCGCCGATTGCGAGCAGGCCGTCCTCTTCTGATAAGCCGACGCCGATCAGGAAAATGACCATGGCCGGAAGTGTATTGGTCAACGGGATGGGTAGCATCATTAGGCAGGCCATGATCAGGATGACGATGGCGAGGCCAGATTGCCCGAGTCGGGTGCGTATCCATCGCTGCCGAGGGCAAATGAGGTGCTCGACGGCTCGCAGGAATTTAGTCGCTGTGCGGATCATCTTATCGGCCAGTGACGGCTTAATTCGGATGCGCTGTAGGCGTGCGGGCAGCCACACGGTTTGGCGACCCATGAGCATTTGTAGTGCGAGTAGTGCGATGACGATGCCGAACGGCGTGCTGTAGCCGGGCGCAGGCACGGGCAAGGCGCTGGGGAGTGACAGCAGCACAAGGACCAGGCCAAAGCCTTTTTCGCCGACAGCGTCGGTGAGTTCGCCGATCGAGGGGCCACTTTGATGTTCACTGGCGAGGGCGTTTTCGAGTGTTTCGGCTAGGGATGTATGTGTGGGCGTAGTCTGGTCAGTTTGCATATTGCGCTTCATGGATTATGACATAGGCTATCAGATAGTATTCGTTAAAGGTCAAAACAATCTGCTGAAAGTATGAACGGTCTGGTAAATAAAAAGAGACTCAGGCGCTGCGCTCTGTATGGTGGCTCGTTTGATCCAGTGCATCATGCCCATCTGCAAGTGGCGCGTTACGCGCTGGAGCAGGCGCAGCTGGACCGAGTGGTGTTTATTCCTGCAGCACAGTCGCCGTTAAAGGCGCATGCGCCGCTCACGGATGCAGCCGTGCGTATTCAGATGCTCTCACTTGCGCTGCAGGGCGAGGCGCGCTTCGAGCTGGACGAGTCTGAAATAGAGCGGGGTGGGCTGAGCTATACGATTGATACGGTACGCCATTTTTCTGCAGGCCACCCCGATACCGAGCTGTACTGGATTGTCGGTGCGGATCAATTTGAACAATTGCATCGCTGGCATCAAATCAAGGAATTAGCCGAGCGGGTGACTTTTTTAGTGTTAGCCAGGCCAGGATCACATTCCAGTGCCTCCTCATTGATCCCTCACTTACGCTATCAAATGATCAAAGCACCGCTAATGAGTGACAGTTCGAGTGAGATCCGAGTCCGCTGCCGAGAGGGGCTTTCTTTACAAGGTTTGGTGCCAGGTGCAGTTCAGGCTTTCATTTCCGAGC
>JBLHTV010000067.1:0-8605 GCA_047627755.1 Lentimonas sp.
GCAACACAAAGGCCTCGCCGAGCTACAACTCGCAGGCTACCGCCAACGCTTTCGCCGCCTAGAGCAAGCGGTCGACATCCCTGCCCTCTGCCAGCAATTACAAGAGACCTTTAACCAGCACGAAAAAGTGGAGATCAAGCGCATCGAGTCGATGCTCAGTTACGCTCAAAGCGATCACTGCCTCACAGGCAAGTTGCTCGACTATTTCGGCGAAATCATCGAGCCCTGCGGCCACTGCGGCATCTGCTTGGGCGATGCTCCGGCGCAAATACCCGCCCGTCAGTATGCCAGCATCGAGAGCCATGATTTGAGCCACTTCACCGCTCTCGCGGAGCAAAACACCAAAGCCCTCACTCGCCCGCGACAACAAGCCCGCTTTCTCTGTGGCCTCAATTCGCCCGCGGTCTCAGCAACGCGTGGCCTACGCGGCAATAAGCAGTTCGGCAGCTGCGCCGAAGTGGCCTTTGCCGAAGTGTTAGATAGCAGATTGCAAACATAAGAAAACCACTCAAACGCCCGACTCCCTTTACAACTTGAGACTCAGGACTCGCCCCCGAACTTCCTCGGCTTAAATTAGCGACGACGAATCATCAATAATCCCAAAGCAACAAAGCCTGCAAGCAGCCCTGACTGCGAAGGTTCTGGAACAGTCTCGAAAGCAACAGAGGCAAACGAGCCTTCGGCGATTTGAGCGGAAATACTATCAAACTCTCCTGTGAATGAGAAATTTCCAGTAGTGCTCGGTCCGCCCCAGCTCACATCAAAGGTGCCATTCCCCAAGATCGCAGTGAGGATCGCAGGATCGTAACTACTACCAGCCCCACTTTTAAGAAAGACATTCGAGGCTGTCGCCTGTGAACTGAAATTAGTTGGTATGTCAGAGGGAACTGGACCTTCATCCCCCCCGCCATTGCCAGCGTAATTGATGGAGTTCACAGAATAGGCTCCACCCTGATTCATATTGCCACCTCCTCCGGCGCTTGAGAGCAGATCAATAGAGTGTGTAATATCCCAGCTTATAGTGAAAGAGATCAAGTCCTCGACGTCACCCGAATATTGATTGAACGCGTGCGTCACACTAGGCAGATCCCCGCTGGGATTAGTTACATTTGTATCAGTGTAAAAAGTTTCGGCTATCAAATAATTTGCGATTTGAACATTTAAAATGGAGGCGTGTGCAAGTGTGCCAGTCAAGAGTGTGAATATAGTGATTTTAATCATATAGTAACCGAAGAAGACCAACCATAGTGAAAACACAACAAACAAAGTCTAATCGTAAATATAATGACACTGACCTCCCCTTCGCTTCACGATCAAGCCACCACTGCGGTAATATACAACTTTTCAAAATCGCCAGTAGCGCCAAATCTTAGCATACGGGAAACAGGCGACTCCCTCGCCGAAGATATCCTGTCTGCATTGCGACAGGTCGAGGGGAAGTAAAAGCTACAAGCTCGGTACCGCATCCAACAATTTCCGCGTATAGGGATGCTGCGGATTATTATAAATCTCCTCTGCCGAAGCTTGCTCAACAATCTGCCCTTCAGTCATCACCAACACCTGATCGCTAATATGCTCCACCACCGCCAAATCGTGCGCGATGAACAAATAGGTCAGCCCCAACTCATCTTGTAGATCCTGCAGCAAATTCACGATCTGCGCCTGCACAGATACATCCAATGCGCTCACCGGTTCATCACAAATAATAAACTCCGGCTCCACTGCGAGCGCTCGGGCAATACCGATACGCTGTCGCTGACCGCCACTAAACTGATGCGGATAACGCTGCATAAAATCAGCACTCAAGCCGACCTTCTCCAACAAGTCCGCAACGCGTGCGATTTTCTGAGCCTTCGACCAATCCTTAAAATGAATATCCAGAGGCTCAGCAATAATACTGTAGATCGTCATCCGCGGATTGAGCGAACCAAAGGGATCCTGGAAAATTACTTGAATTTTTTTACGATATGCAAAGAAATCCCGACGCGAAAGGTGCGCCAAATCCTGGCCCTCGTAACAAATCGTCCCAGCAGTGATCGGCACCAACCGTGCAATCGCCCGCCCTGTCGTCGTCTTACCACTCCCACTCTCCCCGACCAGACCGACCGTCTTCCCACGCGGCACATCAAACGATACACCGTCCACTGCTTTCACATGATCCACCGTGCGTTGCAGAATGCCGCCTTTAATCGGAAAATGCACCTTAAGGTCACGAACGGAAAGGAGTGGCGATTGGTCTGCTGTGGAGTCGGTCATGGTATCAATCAAGGGAAACGTCTATAGATTTGCCTACGATGTAACACTCGATAAAAGAGAATCTCACCTTCTTCAATGGAAAACCCAACTCGATAATCGCCGAAACGTCGTCGATAGTAGCGCATTCAAGAAGCTCTTCTTGAATTTAACCTCCATGGGTTATGTGCTCAGCTCCTTTTTTTTTGCGTCTTCTAGGGACACTGTCTCCTCTGCCTCTACTTCCCGCATGGCCTGAGCCAAGCCTTTATCGAGTAGCGCTTCCTCAATAAGCTGAAAAGTCGCATAATCAATCACAACGCTTTTGATCGCGCCGCCTTCGTCGGTAATAAATGATTTAGAGATTTCCATTTGATGAATGCTACGCATTCATTGCTGTTTCGCAACCTTTGATGCCGTGAACAAGTTTCACTTGTCACTAAAGTGAAGCTACCTAGCCTACCAACAAAATGGACTTGAGCACCTATCAAACAATGGATCCGCACCTGCTAGTCGGCGTGGTCAACACCGTGATCCGCAACCACTGCGACTCTCTGGACGAACTGTGTAAAACACACGACCTCGATGCCGACATCCTCACCGAGCGACTCGCAGCGGCTGGCTACGACTACATGCCCGAGCAGAAGCGATTCCGGTAACGTGACGCAGCCGCGTCTCGCGGCGCATTGCGTCGTGCTGGCTTCAGGATTAGACAGACAGGAATGTCTGTTTCACTCTCTCACTACCTCACTAGCTCACTCTCACTCTCACTTTCACTTGCACTCTCACTCGCCGCAGGCGTTAATCCAGCGCCATCTCCTTATCAATCGTTGTCAGGCGGTGCTGCTTCGCGCCCAGCTTTGGAATACATGCGATCAACGCTTTCGTATAAGAATGTTGCGGGTTGTTCAGCACCTCATCCACGGGGCCCTGCTCCACGATCTCGCCGCGAAACATCACGATCACCTCGTCGGCGAAGCCTTTGACGATACCGAAATTGTGCGTGATTAAGACGATGCTCATACCGAGCTTTGCCCGCAACTCGCGAAGTAGATCCATGATCTGCGCCTGAATGGTAACATCCAACGCGGTCGTCGGCTCATCAGCGACTAAGAGTTTCGGCTCACAGGCCAGCGCCATTGCAATCATCACACGCTGCTGCATGCCACCACTCATCTCGTGCGGATAAGCTTTGTAGCGCTGCGGCGCATCGCGAATGCCGACCAGCTCCAACAGCTCAACTACACGCGCAGTGACATCAGCGATGTCAGGACGGTGCAGCTTCACCGCCTCCGCGATTTGATGACCGACCGTGAAGACCGGGTTCAGCGAGGCTGACGCCTCTTGAAAAATATAAGCGATCCCCTTGCCGCGCACGCCACGAATTGTCTCACGATCCATCTCCAGCACATTCTTTCCTTCAAACAGTATTTCACCGCTCACGGTGCAGGTCGGCGCCTCTGGCAGTAAGCGAGTAAGCGACATACAAGTGACGCTCTTACCACTACCGCTCTCACCTAGAATCGCCACCGTCTGTCCGCCTGCTTCGACTGAAAAATCGATCCCATGCACGACTTCATTGGATTCGCCACGCGAGTGAAACGCGATCCGCAGATCAGAAACTTTTAATAATTCAGACATCAGTCCCCATACATTCAACATTCAACATTCAACTGACAACGCTCAACTTAAAGCTAGCGCGTTTTCATTTTCGGATCGACCACATCGCGCAGCACATCGCCGAGCACGTTGTATGCAATCACTGTAATGAAGATTGCAAGGCCCGGCGTTAATAGCCACCAGAAGTTCAAATAAAACACTTTCACATCCTGCGCTTGTGAGAGCATCAACCCCCACGATGCCGAGGGTTCTTGGATACCTAGCCCCAAAAATGACAGAGCCGCTTCACCTAGAATATAGCCGGGGATCGAGAGGGTCGCGGCCACCAACAGATAACTCACTAGGTTCGGAAAAATATGCTTCCGTAAGATCAAAAGAGGCGACTGGCCCATACTTTCAGCCGCCATCACATATTGATTTTGCCGGAGTGAGAGCGTCATACCCCGCAGCACACGCGCGGTACCAGCCCAACCGATTAAAGACAGAATTAGAATGATCACGAAGAACATCTGATCGGATGCGAAGTGCGGCGCCAACGCAGAGCGTAAAGCCAACAACAAATAGAGCCCCGGCATCGCCATCATAAATTCGATTAAGCGCATCGCTACAAAATCCATTCGACCACCAAAATAACCGCTTAAGCCACCGACCAGAAATCCGAGTGTCGTGGTAATCGTTATACCTAGAAGCCCAATGAACAGCGACACACGGGAGCCGAAGATCAACCGCGAGAACACATCACGCCCAGTTGAATCACTACCGAGTAGATACACTCGACCAGCGTCCTCTTGGACCGTAAACAAATGACGCTGCGTCTTAAACAGCCCAAGGAAACGATATTCAAAACCCTTGCCAAAGAAATGAATCGGATACCCCTGGCCCACGACTTTTTCATACTTCGCCTCGGTCGGATCGACCAATTCATAGGCCTGAACTTGCAAGCCACCATCCTGAAAGATCAACGCTGTGGGCGGATGATACGTGCGATCTAGGTCTTGTTCATTGGTCGAATACGGCGCGAGAAAATCCGCAAAGATGGCAGCCGCATACAGGGCAACCAAGACCGCTAACGACACTGCCCCCAAGGGACGCCGCAGCACTTCTCGAAATATACTGAAGATGATCATTCTACTTGTCCTTCTCCAATCGAATGCGCGGATCTGACCACGCTAATAAAATGTCTGCCAATAGGTTCCCCAGCACCAGCATCGAGCACCCCATCATCACCGAAGCCAATACGACGAACTGGTCTTCTCGCAGAATCGATTGATACATCAACTGACCAATCCCGGGATATTGTAGCACAATCTCAACCATCAGCGCACCGCTCAATAGCCCCGAGAATGCGAAACCAAATGAACTCACCAATGGATTAATCGCATTACGCAAGATGTGCTTAAATATCACTGCAAATTCACTTAAGCCCTTCGCCCGCGCCGTCGTCACGTACTCCGCGCACATCGTATCGAGGAAATTAGCCCGCATAATTCGCATGATACTCGCGATCGAACCGATCCCGAGTGCCAAGGTTGGTAAGATTAAGTGATACGCACGATCGCCAACTTTCCCAAACCAGTTCAAATAATCATACTCAATCGAAGTGGCACCTCCCAACGGGAACCACCCAGTCTGCGCCGCAACAAAGACAAACAACAACGCGAGAAAGAATTCAGGAATCGAGAGCGCCGCATACGCTAACGCCGAAGCGATCCGATCAAACATCGAATCCTTATAAACTGCAGCCAAGACACCGAGGGGAATCGCAATGCCCCACGCGAATACAAATGCGCTCACTGAAAGCAGGAAGGTAGCCCACAGGCGTTGTCCGATCAAATCGATAACTGGCAATTTATAAGCCCACGAATGCCCGAGGTTTCCTTGCACCACGTTGCCCAACCATTTCCAATATTGCACATACCACGGACGATCCAATCCAAACTCGATTTCAATCGCTTGGATGAGCTCTGCTGGCACATCGCGTTGGGCTTTGACTGGCGTCAGAAAGTCTCCAGGTGCGAGACTCATTAAAATAAATACCAACATGGTGATCCCTAAGAGCAAAGGAATCAGCGAGAGTAATCGTCTGAAAATAAATGCGATCATGGATTTGGCTCCGCCCACAGTGATTCTTCATTCCAGGTCACGCCACCAAGCGGGGTGGGATCCACATTCTGCCATCGATTACGATAGCCGACAAAGTCCTTCGGGCTGACTAGAAAGATGAGCGGCTGTTGCTCGGCTAGAATTTCCTGCACTTCGAAAAAATACTTCTTACGCACCTCAACATCAGTATGCCGGCCAATTTCAATCATCAGCGCATCTATGCGAGCCTCCCACTCAGTCGCAGGCTCAACCTGTTGCGGATACCATTGATGTAAGCGCCCACCACTCATCAGTATATCTTTGCCTGCATAAGGGTCCGGCGCACCACCACCTAGACCAAGCATACACGCCTCATAATCAAATGAATCTGATGTCTTATTAATGATTGTATTAAAATCTAGGAACTGCAGTTGGACGTCGATACCAAGCGCTGCCATATTCTCTTTAAAAACCGTCGCCATCTCGACACGTAGTCCATTACTCGAATTCGTCATCAATGAAAACTCGATTGAATTGCCAAGCGGATCTTTCAACTGACCCGCCTCTAAAGTGAATCCCATTTCAGCAAATAACTGTTGTGAGGTCTCCGGCGAGTAGGGGTATTTTCGGATTGCATCGTTATACCACAATTTGCGTTTAGGCGATACGTAGCCATGCAAAATATCGGCACGATCGAAATACACACCGCGAACAATGCCTTCGCGATTGATGCCATGCGAAACCGCTTGGCGGAAACGTTTATCCGAAAACCACTCGAATTTATACGGCTCCACATACGCAACGCCGTCGGCATCCTGCCCAGGATTTAAATTAAACCAAATAAAGTTCGTCTGACTCGAGGGCCCCATGTCGAGCACGGTATAATCGAAGCGTTCCTCGCCGCGCTTCACCCATGCCACATTATCGGGTCCGATGGATTCAAAATCCGTCAAGCCCTGCGCAAAGGCAACATTACTACTATTCTGATCCTGCACAATCTTGGTAATTACTCGCGCCACATAAGGCAGTCGCTCGCCCTTTGTATTCACCTTCCAATAATTTGGGTTCTTCGCAAATACGATGCGTTCACCAGGCCGATACGATTCGAGCACAAACATGTTTAAACCCACAATTTTCCATGGCTCATTGATGGCCGTCTCCACACTCCACTGATCCATCAAGGTGCCATCATCAAAAGACACTTGTAGCACATGCTTGGGCAAAATCTCCTCACCACCACCAAACAATAGAAAAGGCGCATACACCTCTGGAGTCGTAAAGCGCACCGTATAATCGTCTAACTTCTCGACCAGAGGCTCTTGCCCATTAATAAGCTGTCCGAAAGTTGAGCGCGAACTGTAGCGATATTTTACACGACCGTTTTCATCTAGCACGGGCTCACCAGAATCAACATCTAGCTGTTTCGCGAAAAAACAACTCCAAGTAAACAGGACATCGTCTGCCGTAAACGGCTGGCCATCGCTCCAATGAATGCCACGCCGCAAATGAAAGGTGTACTGAAGATTGTCTGCCGAAATATCCCATGACTTAGCAAGATTCGGGATCACATCGCCAGTACTCGGATCCAGCGTGGTCAACCCTGCCAAAATGCGCCCGATCACGGCCGATCCTGCCATTGTCTCATTGACCAGAGGATTGACCGTCGCCAAATCACCCGCAAGCGTTTCGATGATATTTGAGTCAAACTCCCCAGCGGGGAAATCAACCACCAACGCATCCACCGGAATCGGAGCCACGACACCGATCGGTGGTCGCTGCTGCTCGGAGCCACATCCGGAAAGAATCACCGACGCAGCCAGCAGCAGCAGCTGTAATCGAGGTGCAAATATGTCGCTGGGATAGAGTGCCATGTGAAAGTCTTACCAAAGCGCTCTCACTCGTTTGTTCAACGCTTTTTGTAAGCGATTCAGTCCCAGCAGCCAGATCGTTTAACAAAGTGCGACTTGACAATGCTCAACTGTTCACCTAAACAAGTGAACACTATGAAAGATCTAACCACTCGGCAGCAAGAAATCCTCACTTTCATCGAGCACTACGAATGGCGCAACGGCTACTGGCCGAGCATTCGAGAGATCCAAGAAAAGTTTGGCTTCGCCAGCACCAATGCCGTCATGGGTCATCTCCGTGCACTTGAGAAAAAAGAGATGATTGAGCGCATCCCCGGCCAAGCTCGTACTTTTCGTATCAACCGTCCAGATGAACCGTCAATGCCAGAGATCCCCGACGACGCCACTGAAGTCGTCGACATTCCTGTCATGGGAGCCATCGCTGCCGGTTATCCTGACCGCGTAGAGCCCGCCGGCGAAATCGGCCGTCTACAAGTCGACATTCAGAACGCAGGCTTTTCCAGCCGTCGCCGCAGTTTTGCACTTCAAGTCCGAGGCGAAAGTATGGTCGATGCCGAAATTTATGATGGTGATATGGTCATCATTGAGCCTCGCGACGCCTACGATGGCGACATCGTTGCGGCCCTCATCGATGGCGAAACAACGCTCAAACGCTACATCCAAAAAGGCAGTGAACCTCCCTACCTCAAAGCAGAAAACAAATTTTACCCCGAGCTTTACCCAGTCACTGAACTCTGTGTACAAGGCGTCGCTAAAGCAGTCGTCCGCAGTTTATAGATTTATATGAATCGTGATGTAGCGAA